>NZ_JAYSJZ010000066.1:0-54260 GCF_043726815.1 Lacisediminihabitans sp. | reverse complement strand
CGACAAGATCGGCGAGCTGATCGGCCCGAAGGGCAAGACGATCAACCAGATCCAGGACGACACCGGAGCCGACATCTCGATCGAGGATGACGGAACCGTGTACATCGGCGCCGTCGATGGTCCGTCCGCCGAGGCGGCTCGCGCGGCGGTCAACGCCATCGCGAACCCGCTGAACCCCGAGGTCGGCGAGCGGTTCCTCGGAACTGTCGTCAAGATCGCGACCTTCGGCGCGTTCGTCTCGCTCACCCCCGGCAAGGACGGCCTGCTGCACATCAGCGAGGTTCGCAAGCTCGCCGGTGGCAAGCGCGTCGAGAACGTCGAAGACGTGCTCGCCGTCGGCCAGAAGATCCAGGTGGAGATCACCAAGATCGACGACCGCGGAAAGCTGTCGCTCTCGCCGGTCGAGGCGGACGACGCCGAGATCGCCTCCTCCACCGAGGACGAGCCGGTTCCCGCGATCTAGTCGCACCCCACGTCGAAGCCCGTCCCGCCCACCGGCGGGGCGGGCTTTTTCGATGCACGGCGCCTCCAAAGATTTTCTCGAATTCGCCGTCGTGGGGTCTAGCGTTGGCCGCATGACCAGACGCTGGCTCGGTGCGACCTCCGCTCTCGTCGCGGCCGCCATCGCCGTGGCGGGCGCGCTGCTGACCGCGGCCCCGGCCGAGGCCGCCGGCTCGCTCACGGTCTCCGTGACGATCGCCGTGGGCTCCACTCAAACGGCAGTCTCGGCCGACCCGACCAACCCCACCAAGGTCGCGGTCGGGTCCCCGACCGAGGTCGTGACGGTGGCCAACGGCACGGCGGACACCTTCACCCTGACCGGCATCACCTCCCTCGCGCTCACCGCCTGTGACCGCACGGTGGTCGCCCCCGGGGCGAGCGCGGTGTGCACCGGGCCCGTCACGGTGGCCGCCGGCCTCGCGTCCCTGGCCTACGAGGCGACCGGATCTTTCGCCGCGGACCCCGCCGCCGTCGGCGTGCAGGCCTCCGTTCCCACCTCCCTCTTCGGGGTCGTCTACGACCTTCGGACCGTGTTCTCCGGGGATTTCCCGCCCCCTGCGGGAGGCTCGGCGCCCGCCTCCGATGCGCGCTTCCTCAGCCTGCCGCTCGGCTACTTCCTGGTCATGCACGTCGGCTTCGTCAACGCCTCGAACGTGCCCATCAGCGGGCTGACCCGCACGGGCGTCGCGACCGGCTGTGCACCCCTCCCGGCCACCCTCGCCGCCGGGGCGACCATCCCCGACTGCACGTTCACGGCGACGACCCCGGTGACCTGGCAGGACCCCTTGAGCTTCACGGTCGGGGCGACGGCGACCGGGGTGCTCGGCGACACGCTGACGAGCTCGGCGACCCTCCTGTACGGCCCGGGCGAGGACGAGTGCAACACGACAGTGCAGACTGCCGCCCAGGGCGAACGGGTCACGGTCACCTGCTTCGGATTCCTGCCGGGCATCAACGTGGCGGCGATCCTTCACAGCCCGGCCGTGCCGCTCGGGCTGAAGAACACCGGACCAACGGGGGACTTCAGGTTCATCTTCGTGGTGCCGGCGGCTCTCGAGCCGGGGTCCCACCGCGTCGAACTGTCGCTCAACGGGACGACGCTGACGATGACCGACCCGTTCACGGTGACCGCGGCTCTCGCCCCCACCGGCGCCGACGGCGGGCCGATGCTCATCAGTGCGACCGGCGCGGTACTCGTGGGCGGCAGTCTCGTGCTGCTCGCCTTCCTGCGACGTCGCCGACAGATCCGGTGAATCACGGCCCGTGGCGGTCATTGTGATTCCCAGCATTCAGCCGTAGCCTCGAAGCACTCCCGGCAATGTCGCCGGAGCGCAGGCGCCGGTCACAAGCCGATGCCTGTTGGAGAGGGATACACCAGTGGCTCACCCGCCGCGGCGCATCCAGATCGTGAGGCCCTATGTTGCGTCCATCCGCATCCAGTGACATCCGCAGTGACATCCGCAACACCGAGTTGCTCGTGCAATTGTTGAACCCCGACGGCGACCGAGTCCCCGATCCGGAATTCGACCAGTGGGTTGCCGACGTCACCGGTGAACAACTCCGCTCCCTCTACGAAGACATGCTCGTCGTGCGCCGAATCGACACCGAGGCGACGGCACTGCAGCGCCAGGGCGAGTTGGGACTATGGCCCCCACTGCTCGGGCAGGAGGCCGCGCAGATCGGCTCGGCCCGCGCACTGCGCGCCGACGACTTCGTCTTCTCCAGCTACCGCGAGAATGCCGTGGCCTACTGCCGCGGGGTGCAGGTCGGGCAGCTGCTCGCCGTCTGGCGGGGCACCGCGCTCAGCGGGTGGAACCCGTTCGACGTGGGGATGGCGACCCCGGCCGTGATCATCGGCGCGCAGACGCTGCACGCCACCGGCTACGCGCTGGGCTGCCTGCAGGACGGGGTCGACTCGGTCGCCGTCGCCTACTTCGGCGACGGGGCGACGAGCGAGGGCGACGTGAGCGAGGCGATGGTCTTCGCCGCCAGCTTCCAGGCCCCGGTGGTGTTCTTCTGCCAGAACAACCAGTGGGCGATCTCCGAGCCGGTCGCGCTCCAGGCGCACCGATCGATCGCGGACCGCGCACCCGGCTTCGGCATCCCGAGCCTGCGCGTGGACGGCAATGACGTGCTGGCGGTGATGGCCGCGACGAGGATCGCGCTCGACCGCGCCCGGAGCGGCGGCGGGCCCACCTTCATCGAGGCCGTGACCTATCGCATGGGGCCGCACACGACATCCGACGACCCCACCCGCTATCGGGATGCGGCCGAGCTCGAGCGGTGGGCGGCGAAGGATCCGATCAGCCGGCTTCGCGCGTACCTCGAGCACGAGGGCCTGCTCACCGAGGAGTTCGAGGCGTCGGTGCAGGCGAAGACGGATGAGGTGGCCCGCGAGCTGCGCGCCGCCTGCCTCGCCCTCGACCCACCGCCCGCCCTCAGCGTGTTCGACAACGTGTACACCTCGGCCCATTCGGGGCTCGAGCGGCAGAAGAGCCAGTACGCGGCCTACCTCGAGATGTTCGAGGGGGTGGCCGAGTGAGCACCACCACGACCGCCACCACCGAGCTCACCCTCGGCAAGGCGCTCAACGCCGGCCTGCGCCGCGCCGTCGCCGAGGACGATCGAGTGATGCTGCTCGGCGAGGACATCGGCAAGCTCGGGGGAGTGTTTCGGGTCACCGACGGGATGCTCGACGACTTCGGCCCGCGCCGCATCGTGGACACACCCCTGGCGGAGTCCGGCATAATCGGCACGGCGATCGGACTCGCCTTCCGCGGGTTCCGTCCGGTCTGCGAGATCCAGTTCGACGGGTTCATCTATCCGGGCTTCGACCAGATCGTGGCCCAGGTCGCCAAGCTGCACTACCGCACGGGGGGAGCGGTGAAGATGCCGATCACCATCCGCGTGCCGTTCGGCGGAGGCATCGGCGCCGTCGAGCACCACTCCGAGTCGCCGGAGGCGTACTTCGCCCACACTGCCGGGCTGCGGGTGGTGAGCTGCTCAAATCCGCAGGACGCCTACGACCTCATCCGCCTCGCGATCGCGAGCGACGACCCGGTGCTCTTCTTCGAGCCGAAACGGCGCTACTGGGCCAAGGGACCGGTCGACCAGGCGCTCGCCAACCCGCTGCCGCTCTGGAGCGCGCGAGTGGTGCGCGAGGGCACGGATGTCACCCTGGTGGCCTACGGGCCGCTCGTGATGACCGCCATCGACGCGGCGATCGCGGCCTCGGACGACGGGGTCTCGATCGAGGTCATCGACCTGCGTTCGCTCTCCCCGATCGACCACGCGACGATCGAGGCCTCGGTGCGCAAGACCGGTCGGCTCGTCGTCACGCACGAGGCCGCACAGTCCGGGGGACTCGGGGCGGAAATCACCGCGAGCGTCACCGAGCGCTGCTTCGACTTCCTTGAGGCGGCGCCCGCGCGGGTCACCGGATTCGACGTGCCGTACCCGGCCGCGTCGCTCGAAGACCACTTCCTGCCCGACCTCGACCGCATCCTCGACGCCGTCGACCGCGTGCTCGGCAGACGCAACTCCCTCAGCGGATGGAGCGCCGCAAAATGAGCGAACTCAAGGACTTCCGCCTCCCCGACCTCGGGGAGGGGCTCACCGAATCCGAGGTCGTCGCCTGGCGCGTGGCCGTCGGCGACACGGTGGAACTCAACCAGATCATCGCCGAGGTGGAGACCGCGAAGGCGCTCGTGGAACTGCCGTCGCCCTTCGCCGGGGTGATCGGCGCGCTGTATGCCGAGCCCGGGCAGGTGGTGCAGGTGGGCGCGCCGCTCGTGGGCTTCGAGGTCGAGGAGTCGGCGGAGCTGCCCGATCGACAGACCGAGGCCCCGGATGCCGCGGCTCCCGTTCTGCGGGAGGCGGTGCTCGTCGGCTACGGGCCGAAGATCGACGGGGGGAACCGTCCCCACCGCAGGGCACGCTCGGCCCGCTGGCTCGAGCGGGAGGAGCCCCACGACTCCCGGTTCGTGCGACCGGCTCCGCCCCTGCGCAAGCTCGCGAGTGACCTCGGGGTGGACCTCGACGCCGTCACCGGGTCGGGCGCTGGTGGCCTGATCACCCGGGAGGACGTGCGCAGTCACGCCGCCGCGGTTGCGCCGACGGCGGCCGCGCGCGAGACCCGCACCCCGATTCAGGGCGTGCGCAAGCTCACCGCCCAGGCCATGGTCGCCAGCGCCTTCACGGCCCCGCACGCGACCGAGTTCCTCACCATCGACGTCACGCCGTCGATGGAGCTCCTCGAGCGCCTCAAGGCGTCGAGTGTCTTCCGGGGCGAGCGGCTCACCATGCTCACGGTCGTGGCGAAGGCCGTCTGCCTGGCCGCGGCCCGCACCCCGGTGGTCAACTCGCACTGGGACGAGAGGGCCGGCGAGATCGTGCAGTTCGGCTACCTCAACCTGGGCATCGCCGCGGCGACACCGCGCGGCCTGATGGTTCCGAACATCAAGGATGCGCAGGCCCTCGACCTCCTGTCGCTCGCCCGGGCGCTCACCGCGCTCGTCGAGCGGGCCAGGGAGGGCAAGAGCACGCCGGCCGAGCTCGGTGGAGGCACGATCTCGATCACCAACATCGGCGTCTTCGGCATCGACGCCGGCACACCGATCCTCAACCCGGGGGAGGCGGCGATCCTCGCGATGGGGGCCGTGCGCCGCGCGCCGTGGGAGTACCAGGACGCCGTGGCGCTGCGGCACGTGATGACCCTCAGCCTGTCGTTCGACCATCGACTCGTCGACGGGTCGGAGGCCTCGCGATTCCTCGCCGACGTGGGCACCATCCTGTCCGACCCCGGGATGCTGCTGACGATGGTGTGACCGCTACTCGCCCACCACGCCGTCGATCGACTCCCGCAGCAGATCCGCGTGCCCGTTGTGGCGGGACGTCTCCTCGATGAGATGCACGAGGATCCAGCGGAGGCTGTACAGCTCGCCGCTGCAGGACCGCTCGACCGACAGGTCGTCGAGCCCCGCGGCGGCGGACACCGCACGGGAGCGGGCGCAGGCGGCCTCGTAGAGGGTGCGGAGGTAGCCCGGCTCGTCGTCGGGGGCGGAGTGGAACTCCCAGTCCCGGTCGTCGTCCCAGGGCGCGCTCGCCCACGGCTCGGCCGGCGGGTTGCCCAGGAACGACTCCTGCATCCAGTTGTCCTCCACGTAGGCGAGGTGCTTGAGCAGGCCCGCGAGCGTCAGCTCGGAACTCGGCAGGCGCCGCCCCAACTGCTCCCGGTCGAGGCCCTCCGTCTTGAGCAGCAGCGTGGCGCGCTGGAAGTCGAGAAACTGTTCGAGGGTGGCGCGTTCGTCCGCGATGGTGACGGGATCGGTGCGAGTCATGGCTACAGCCTCGCAGACGCGGGAATCCGCTGCTCGCCGGGGTCGATCAACCGAGCAGCGACCAGGCCATGGTTACGAGCTCGTCGTGCATGGTCGCACGGGGCAGTGACCGGCTGCCCGAGTGCGGAGTCGAGTTGAGCAGGCCGAAGGTGGCGTGGGCCCGCATCCGCAGCACCGCGGTGTCCTCCCGCGGGCTCAGCCGGGCGAGCACCCCCACCCACAGCTCGACATAGCGGCGCTGGAGGGTGCGCACGGCGTGGCTGTCCTCGTCGGCCAGGCTCTCCAGGTCGCGATCCTGCACCCGGATCACCTCGGGATTCGACAGCGCGAAGTCGGTGTGGAAGCGGATGAGCGCGCGGAGCGCGGCCGTGTCGTCTTCCGCGGCATCGACGACCGCGAGTCCGCCGGCCAGCAGGTCTTCGCTCGCGCCCACGAGCAGGGCGGCGAGCACGGACTGCTTTCCACTGAAGTGACGGTAGACCGCCGGGCCGCTGATCCCCACGGCCGAGCCGAGGTCTTCGATCGAGACGCCGTTGAAGCCGCGGGCCGCGAAGAGCCTGGCCGCCGCGGCGAGCAGCGCATCGCGTCGATCCGCCTTCGCCCGGCTGCGCTCGGTCGCCTGCTCTGCCGGAGCGTCGGCCATGAGTACCCTCTTCCGCGTGTCCCGCACAACTATAGACATTCCCAGTTAATGAACGCTAACCTGATTTGAGTTAACGCGCACTAACCGAATTCGCGGGGGCGCAGGAGGGGCAAGTCGATGAAGACCCTGAGCGACCGGCAGGACACGGCGAGTGCGACCTTCCGCCGCAACGACGCCGCGCAGCGGGCGCTCGTGGTCGACCTCCGGGAACGGCTCGCCGTCGCCGCGGCCGGGGGTCCGCAGGCCTCCCGGGATCGTCACGTGGCGCGGGGAAAGCTCCTGCCGCGCGAGCGCATCGACCGCCTCCTGGACGAGGGCAGCCCCTTTCTCGAGATAGCGCCGTTGGCCGCGAACGGCCTGTACAACGACGAGTGTCCGGCGGCCGGGGTGATCGCCGGAATCGGCCTCGTGCACGGTCGGCACGTGCTCGTGATCTGCAACGACGCCACGGTCAAGGGCGGCACCTACTACCCGATGACGGTCAAGAAGCACCTGAGGGCCCAGGAGATCGCGCTCGAGAACCGGCTGCCGTGCGTCTACCTCGTCGACTCGGGCGGTGCGTTCCTGCCGCGGCAGGACGAGGTCTTCGCCGACCGGGACCACTTCGGCCGCATCTTCTTCAACCAGGCCAGGATGTCGGCGGCCAAGATCCCGCAGATCGCCGCGGTGCTCGGCTCCTGTACAGCGGGTGGCGCCTACGTGCCGGCGATGAGCGACGAGGCGGTGATCGTTCGCGGCCAGGGCACCATCTTCCTCGGCGGCCCGCCCCTCGTGAAGGCCGCGATCGGCGAGATCGTGACCGCGGAGGATCTCGGCGGGGGAGACGTGCACGCCAGGATCTCCGGGGTCACCGACCATCTCGCCGACAACGATGCGCATGCCCTTCAGATCGTGCGCGACATCATCGAGACTCTCCCGGCGCCGTCGGCTCCCGGCTGGGCCGTGCTGCCGAGCCGTGAGCCGGTCGCGGACGTGACCGAGCTCTACGGGACGGTGCCCACCGACGTTCTCGAGCCGTACGAGGTGCGCGCCGTGATCGCGCGGCTCGTCGACGCGAGCGAGTTCCACGAGTTCAAGAGGGAGTACGGCCAGACCCTCGTCACCGGGTTCGCGCACCTGCACGGGCATCCGGTGGGCATCATCGCGAACGCGGGGGTGCTGTTCAGCGACTCCGCGCTCAAGGGCGCGCACTTCATCGAGCTGTGCGACCAGCGGGGCATTCCGATCGTCTTCCTGCAGAACATCTCCGGCTTCATGGTGGGTCGGGATGCCGAGGCCGGAGGCATCGCCAAGCACGGGGCCAAGATGGTCACCGCCGTCGCGACGGCGCGGGTCCCCAAGCTCACGGTGGTGATCGGCGGGTCATTCGGCGCCGGCAACTACTCGATGGCCGGCCGCGCGTACTCTCCCCGATTCCTCTGGATGTGGCCGGCCAGCCGGATCTCGGTCATGGGCGGGCCGCAGGCCGCATCGGTGCTGGCGACCGTGCGCCGGGAGCAGCTCGAGTCACGCGGGGAGGAGTGGTCGGCCGAGGACGAGGCCGCCTTCACCGCCCCCATCCGCGAGCAGTACGAGACGCAGGGCAGCCCGTACTTCTCCACCGCGCGGCTCTGGGACGACGGCGTGATCGACCCGGCAGACACCCGCACCGTGCTCGGCCTGGCCCTCGGGGTGTGCGCCAACGCCCCCCTCGACGAGACCGCCTTCGGCCTGTTCAGGATGTGACCCCCGTGACCACTGCGCTCGTCTTCGACACCGTGCTCGTCGCCAATCGCGGCGAGATCGCCTGCCGCATCATCGGCACCCTCCGCCGGCTCGGCATCCGCTCGGTCGCCGTCTACAGCGACGCGGACCGCGGGGCGAAGCACGTCGCGCTCGCCGATGTGGCCGTGCGGATCGGGCCCGCCTCGGTGCGAGAGAGCTACCTCAACGCCGACGCGATCCTCGCGGCCGCGGCCTCCTCCGGGGCGCGCGCCATCCATCCCGGCTACGGCTTCCTCTCGGAGAACGCGGAGTTCGCCACGGCCTGCGCGGCGGCCGGCATCGTCTTCGTCGGGCCGGCGGTCGACGCCCTCGAGATCATGGGCGACAAGATCCGGGCCAGGAGGCACGTCGCCGAGCACGGCGTCGCGGTGATCCCCGGCGTCGCGGACCCGGGGCTCAGCGACGATCAGCTCATCGCCGCCGCCGAGTCGGTCGGCTATCCGCTGCTCGTCAAGCCGTCGGCCGGTGGCGGGGGCAAGGGCATGGAGATCGTGCGGGAGGCCGACGCCCTTCCGGCGGCTCTCGCCACGGCGCGGAGGCTCGCTGGGGCCGCCTTCGGCGACGACACGCTCTTCCTCGAGCGACTCGTCTCCCCGGCCCGCCACATCGAGGTGCAGGTGCTCGCCGACGGGGCAGGAAACGTCATCCACCTGGGGGAACGGGAATGCTCGCTCCAGCGCCGCCACCAGAAGGTGATCGAGGAGGCTCCGTCCCCGCTGCTGCACCCGGATGCCCGAGCGCGCATCGGCGAGGCCGCCTGCGCGGTCGCCAGGAGCGTCGGCTACACCGGGGTGGGAACCGTCGAATTCCTCGTCGGCAACGACGACGCGGACGAGGCGTTCTTCATCGAGATGAACACCCGGCTGCAGGTGGAGCATGGCGTGACGGAGCTCGTCACCGGGGTGGACCTCGTCGAGTGGCAGCTGCGCGTCGCGGCCGGCCAGGAGCTCACGCTGGGCCAGGGCGACATCCTGCTCACCGGGCACGCAATCGAGGCCAGGGTCTACGCCGAGGATCCGGAGCGCGGCTTCCTGCCGAGTACGGGGAGCGTGCTCGCCCTGCGCGAGGCGACCGGCGCCGGTGTTCGGGTGGACAGCTCGCTGCTGCCCGGCCTGGTGGTCTCCGCCGACTATGATCCGCTGCTGGCCAAGGTCATGGTCTGGGGAGAGGATCGCGCCACCGCTCTCGCCCTGCTCGACCGGGCCCTCGCCGACACCACGGTCCTGGGCGTCGGCACGAACATCGAATACCTGCGGCTGCTCGTCGCCGACCCGCACGTGCAGGCCGGCCGCCTCGACACCGGACTGATCGATCGCCGCCTGCCCGAACTCGCCTTCCGGCAGCCCGACGACGCACTGTACGCCGCCGCCGCTCTTCTCGAGCACGCCTCCCGCTGGGACGCCGCGCCGACGGGACACGTGACGGAGCCCTGGACGCACCATGCCGGCTGGCGAATGGGTGAACCCCGCCCGAGCCGCTACAGCTTCACGGCGGCGGCGGGCACGGCCGTCGAGGTGTCCGTCGTCGGGCGGCCGGACGACGCCACCGTCACCCTCGGGGGCGTCCATCGGGCGCGCCTGCACGTGTCGGGCGACAGCCTCACCCTCGAGCTGGACGGAATCCTGCAGTCGTTCCGCTTCGCGCGGGACGGCCAGACCATCTGGCTCGGCCAGGGCGGCTTCTCCCGCGCGCTTCGCCTGCGCTCCCGCGAGGAGCAGCTCGTGGCCGCCGTCGCCGTCGACGGGCCACGCGGCCCCGAGGTGCGCACTCCCATGCCGGGCACCGTCGTCGGGGTCTCGGTGGCCAGCGGGGACACCGTCGAGGAGGGGCAGACCATTCTCGTGGTCGAGGCCATGAAGATGGAGCACCGCGTCACCGCCACCAGGAGCGGCATCGTCACGGTCACCGTTCTGCCGGGGGACGTGGTCAGATCCGACCAGGTCGTGGCCTCGGTACTGTCTGAACAGAGTGCAGGGGAGCAACCGTCATGACCGAGGAACGCCGCATCGTGGAGCAGCGCGGGCTCTACTTCGAGGAATTCGAGTTCGACGTGGTCTACCGCCACAGTCCGGGCCGCACCGTGACCGAGGCCGACAACGTGCTCTTCACGACCCTCACGATGAACACCCAGGCCCTTCACCTCGATGCGGCGTGGGCAGCCACGCAGCCGTTCGGCGAACGGCTCGTCAACTCGATGTTCACGCTCGCGACCATCGTGGGCGCCTCGGTCACCCAGCTGACCCAGGGCACGATCGTCGCCAACCTCGGCTTCGGGGAGGTCTCGTTCCCGCATCCGCTCGTTCATGGCGACACCCTGTACTCGGAGACCGTCGTCCAGGCGAAGCGGGTGTCGGCATCCCGACCCGGGCAGGGGATAGTCACGCTCGCGCACACCGGCCGCAACCAGCACGGCGTGGTCGTCGCGACGGCGCTGCGCTCGGCGCTCGTCTGGTGCGAGGGGGCCTCGCGGTGACCTTCGCGATGGGGCCCTCCCTGCTGTTCTGTCCGGCGGACCGGCCGGACCGCTTCGCCAAGGCGCAGGAGCGGTCGGATGCCGTGATCATCGACCTCGAGGACGCGGTGGCCCCGCAGAACCGGGCGGCGGCCCGCGAGGCGCTCATCGCGACACCCCTCGACCCCGAGCGCACCATAGTTCGGCTCAATCCCGCCTCCAGCCCCGACTTCCTGCTCGACCTGGAGGCGCTCGAACTCACCTCGTACCGAACGGTCATGCTCGCCAAGGCGGAGGGCGTGCGCGACCTCGACGGCCTCGCGGGCCTCGAGGTGATCGCCCTGTGCGAGACCGCTGCCGGCGTGCTCGCGGCGCCGGCCCTCGCCGCCGCCCGGGAGGTCGTGGCACTCATGTGGGGCGCCGAGGACCTGCTCGTGTCCCTGGGCGGCTCGTCGAGCCGGCGCCCCGACGGCGGCTATCGCGACGTCGCGCGCCACGCGCGTTCCGCGGTGCTTCTCGCCGCGGCGGCGTCGGGCGTCGCGGCGATCGACGCGGTGTTCCTCGACCTGCCGAACCTCGCCGGTCTGGCCGAGGAGGCCCGGGATGCCGCCGAGAGCGGCTTCGCGGCGACCGCGTGCGTGCATCCGAGTCAGGTCGCGGTGATCCGCGAGGCGTACACGCCGGGCGACGAGCAGGTGCGGTGGGCGAGAGAACTATTGGCGGTCGCGGAAGGCGAGTCCGGAGTCTTCCGATTCGACGGGCAGATGGTGGACGGGCCGATCCTCGGCCACGCCAGACGGCTCGTCCAGCGCGCCGGTCGCTGACCGAACGTTCGGGCGCCGAATTGGCGAAGGGCCGCCCGGCACCCGAAGCCGGCGGCCCTCCTGTCGCCCGTTTAAAGTCGGCGCGAGACTGTGACGAAAACGCCGCGCGCTGTGGGCGGCGGTTCCTCGGATGCGGTGCGCATCCTCACGCCTTCGAACCTAGGCAGGGGACCCTCGGTTTGCCAGTGGACTCGAGGAATCCCCGGCAGCTGCAAAGGAATCTCTCAGCATTCCCCGTCAGTGCGGCGCGAATCATAACGATTCGGGCACTTAACGCATAATTCACACGAGGTTCCACGGTTTGTCACACGCCTGTCCTATGGTCGAAATCAGATCGTTGGTTACCTGATATTGCCGGCGGTCGATAGATAACACCGGGGGGTGGAAATGACACAGGTATTGCCCGACACAGCGAAGGCAGCAGAGAGCGCATCGACGCTTGGGGACACCCAGCCGATGGTCCTGGCGCGCGCACGTCGCCGGCTCGGTCAGTCGGACCTGCGCGTCTTTCCGCTGGCCATCGGCGGTAACGTCTTCGGCTGGAAGGCCGACACGGATACCACGACAGACATTCTCGACGCCTACGCCGAGCACGGCGGCAACTTCATCGACACGGCAGACTCCTACGCGGGCGGCCGAAGCGAGATCATGATCGGCAACTGGATGCGCGACCGTCGCAACCGGGCCGAGATGGTGGTGGCGACCAAGATCGGCAAGAGCGCGGACAACCCCGGCCTGTCCGCCGGCGCGGTTCGTCGCGCAGTCGATGCCTCGCTCGAACGGCTCGGCACCGACTACATCGACCTGCTCTACCTGCACATCGACGACCACACCGTGGACTTCGAAGAGACGCTGCTCGCCGTCGACGACCTCGTGCGAGCCGGCAAGGTGCGGTTCTCCGGAGCGTCAGACCACTCGGGCAACCGGCTCATCGAGGCCCGCGTGATCGCGGCGCAACTCGGCGTGACCCCGATGGTGGCGCTGCAGAATCACTACAACCTCGTGCACCGCAGGCAATTCGAGGGCGACCTCGCTCGGGCGGCAAGCCAGCAGCGCCTCGGCGTGATGCCCCGCTTCGCTCTCGCGAGCGGCTTCCTCACCGGCAAGTACCGTACCCGGGCCGACCTGGCTCGCAACAGCCGGGGCAAGGAATCTGCCCAGTACCTCAACAAGCGCGGCCTGCGCGTGCTCGCGACCCTGGACCAGGTGGCCTGGGAGCAGCGAGTGAGCGTCGGGGCGATCGCCCTGGCCTGGCTGCTGTCGAAGCCGGACATCGTCGCTCCCGTCGCGAGCGCCACCGGCCCGGATCAGGTGCGCGAGCTCGTCGCCGCGGCGCACGTGCAATTGAGCCGCCACCAGCTGGCCGAACTCGACCGCGCCTCGGTCTGAGCCCCACCGACCGGCGTCGTCAGCCGAGACCGGGGATGTGCAGCCAGCCGGCGGCGATGAGAACGACCACCGAGTTGAGCACGAGCGCGATGAACGTGGCCGTCGACGAGCCGCGGCGGCGCTTGCCCGGCAGCACCACGAGCGCGATGAGCACGGCCTCGAGCACGAGCGAGAAGGCGAACGTGGTGAACGGCACGGGGAGCGCGACGAACAGGGAGACGAGCATGAGCCCGGCCAGCACCAGCTCCGCGACGGCGAGGACCGAGTTGCCACGCTTGCCCTGCAGCCTGACGATTCCGTCGTAGATGGCCAGGGCGGCGGCCAGAATCGTGATGATCAGCAGCCAGGTGAGCGTGACGGTCATGGGGTCCCCTCGACGAAAACGGCCGTCGGTGCGACGACCGCTCCCAGACTAACCAAGCCGGGGCCGGGCCGAGGGGGAGGGAAACTCGAGAACGCTCAGCGTCGGCTGTCGGCGAGGATTCGCTCGGCGACTCGCTGCAGGGCGGCGACGGCGGCGATCGAATCGCCGACGTAGCCTCCGGTCAGGGCGCCGTCGCGGGCGAGAACGAACTCGTCGCCGGCGTCGCCGGGCAGGGGATGCCCGATCGCCTTGAAGAGGTCGGTGATCACTCCGGCATACCAGTCGCGGTGCTCGAGCACGAGTTCGCGCACCGGGTGGCGAACGTCGGTGAACTCGATGGCCGCGTTGATGAACGCGCAACCCCGGAACCCGGGCGCCTCGATCGTCGCGACGATGTCTTCGGTGTGAGCGCGGATGGCGTCCGCCGGAGCGGGGTGGGCCTCGACGAGCGCGTTGAGGTCGGCGACGAAGCTCTGGTGGCGGGCCGTGATGTAGTCGAGGATGAGGCGGTCCTTCGACCCGTAATGCTTGTAGAAGGTGGCCTTGGTGACGCCGGACTCGCTGATCAGCCTGTCGATTCCGACGCTGCGGATGCCCTCGTCGTAGAAGAGCCGGTTGGCGGTCTCCAGGATGCGGATCTTGGCCGGGGCGGGCGGGAGCACCCGGTGGGGGGATACCCGGGCACGCTGGCCGATCGGATCAGTCTCAACAATCGGCACAGCGTGGCTCCCTCGGGCTATTCGGCTAGGTGTCCTCAAGCCGTTCGGCAGCAAGCCGGACCTCGGGGATGGTCCGACGTATTGCCCCGCAGGCATTGTGCTTGCGGTGTGTTGTATGGTTCGCTCGCCTCGGGCGGCGAGCCGTCAGAAGAACCTTCGGGTGGTTCATCTGACGCTTTACACACTAACACAACGGTGAGGACAGACAAGTCGGTTTGTCCTCTTTTTTCGGGAGGGCTGCACCCCAGTTTGGGGGACCTTCGCCGGCGTCCCCGAATCCCCTCAGCGGCGCTCGTGACGTAGGCTCTGTGCAATGACTGGTGCAGCCCCGCTTCCCCTCGATCAGGCCGAACTGACCTTCACCGCATCCGGCGACTCCCTCGTGCGACGCAGCGTTCTGCCGAGCGGCGTGCGTGTGCTGAGCGAGCAGGTTCCCGGAGCCAGAAGCGCGACTATCGGCTATTGGGTGGCGGTGGGATCCCGCGACGAGGTGGTGGCCACCTACGGCAGCACACACTTCCTCGAACACCTCCTCTTCAAGGGCACCGCCACCCGCACCGCCCTCGACATCGCGGTGAGCTTCGATGCCGTCGGCGGCGAGCACAATGCGATGACCGCGAAGGAATACACCTGCTACTACGCGAAGGTGCAGGACAAGGATCTTCCGATGGCGGTCGAGGTGCTCTCCGACATGATCACGTCGTCTGTCATCGACCCGACGGAGTTCGAGACCGAGCGCGGCGTGATCCTCGAAGAGCTCGCCATGGCGGACGACGACCCGTCGGACGTCACGAGCGAGCGGTTCTTCGAAGCGGTTCTCGGCGAGCATCCGCTGGGTCGTCCGATCGGGGGGAGCCCGGAGACCATCCAGGTCGCCACCCGCGAGTCGGTCTGGGACCACTACCGAGCCAACTACCGGGCCCGCGACCTGGTGATCACCGTGGCCGGTGCCGTGGACCACGACGAGCTCGTGGCCGCGGTCACCCGAGCGCTCACCGCGGCGGGCTGGGACCTCTCCCTCGAGGCGGCACCCGTCGAACGGCGCGACGCCAGCCACGAGGTCATCGAGCGCGGCAGCCCCCTCGTGGTGGTGCACCGCCCGATCGAACAGGCCAACATCCTGCTCGGCGTGCCCGGCATCCCGGCCGCCGACGAACGCCGGTCCACCCTCGCGGTGCTCAACTCCGTGCTCGGCGGCGGAATGTCGTCTCGTCTCTTCCAGGAGATCCGGGAGAAGCGTGGCCTCGCATACTCGGTCTACTCGTTCTCGCCGAGCTACTCGGATGCCGGTCTGTTCGGCCTCTACGCCGGCTGCTCGCCCGCCAAGGCGACCCAGGTCACCGAACTCCTGCTCTCCGAATTCCGGCGCCTCGCCAGCGGCGGAATCACCGACGACGAGATGCGTCGCGCCGTCGGGCAGTTGAGCGGGGCATCGGCGCTTGCACTCGAAGACTCCGACACGCGGATGTCGCGCCTCGGCCGCTCGGAGATCACGCTTGGCGAGTTCGCCGACCTCGACGAGTCGCTGCGCAGGTTGTCTCTCGTCACCGCCCATGATGTCAGGGAGCTCGCCGTCGAGCTCGCGGCACGACCGCTCTCGATCGCCGCTGTCGGCACGATCGACGCGTCGACGTTCGATGGGCTCGCTCTCGAGCCCATCGCCGTCTGAACCGCACACCAAGGAATTCAGGAACAACGATGTCCCACTTCATTTATCTGGTCAGACACGGCGAGCAGCAGGATGCCGAGCACGGCCTCCCGGACGGACCGCTGTCGGCGCGCGGGGCGCGCCAGGCGAAACTCGTCGCCGATCGCCTCAGCGGCGTGCCGTTCACCGGGGCATGGCACTCACCCCTGCAGCGGGCGGAGGAGACGGCGAAGATCATGACGGCGAGCATGCCGAGCCTCGACGCCCAGCCGTCCGCGCTGCTCTTCGACTGCATCCCCTCCGGTCCGACGTCCGACATGCCGCACGCCTTCGAGCCGTTCTTCGGCTCGGTCACCAAGCAGGAGATCGAGGCCGGCGAGGCGCAGATGGCGGATGCCGTGGCCGAGTGGCTGACTCCGGCGCGGGAGGACCGCCACGACCTGTTGATCACCCACAACTTCGTGATCGCCTGGTTCGTGCGCGAGGTGTTCGATGCCCCGTCCTGGCGCTGGATGGGGCTCAACCAGGCCAACTGCGGCCTCACCATCATCCGGGTGCGGTCGGCCAAGCCGCCCGTGCTCATCACGCACAACGACCTCGGGCACCTGCCGGCCGAGCTCCGCACCGGGTTGCCCGACGGGCAGCCCTTCTAGGTGTAGTGCTCAGGGACGTGGGCTCTCCCCGCCGCTGTGCGGCACTCCCTTGCCCTGGCACGGGTTGTGCAGGACGGTGCCGGTCCACGGGTGCCGGCCCCACAGACTCCAGTTGTGCAGGACGGGTTGTGCAGGACGGCTTGTGCAGGACGGCTCGGGCGGAGAGCGAGGACGAGAGGCAGAACCGACGGGAGCGTCCTGCAGACCGGGACCCGTGGGTCGCCACACCCCTGCCGTGTCCTGCACAAGCTGTCCTGCACAAGCTGTCCTGCACATGCTGTCCTGCGCCAGCGGTCCTGCGCTAGCGGTCTTGAAAAGGTGTCCTGCATATCCAGAGTCTGCGGGGTAGGCACCCAAGACTCCGGGCCCCGTCCTGCAGAACACCGCCCGACCGACGCGGCCGGCACCGCCAGAGGGCCGCCGAAGGCCACACGCGAACATCCGTAACCGTGTAGTGAGTCACAGAGCATCATGGTGGGACAGGAGGATCACCACATCGACCAGCCTGCCTGGCAGTACCTCTAGCCGAGCAGTTTCGAATACCAGTTGGTGGCGTTCGGGTTGTCGTTGTAGGCCGGGATGTCCACGAAACCGCTGGAGCGGTAGAGTCCGCCCGCGGCGGTGAGGCTCGAATTGGTGTCGAGCACCAGTTCCCGGGCGCCGAGGCCGAGCGCCCACCGCTCGAGCTCGCCGAGGAGCGCCCGGCCGAAACCACGTCCCCGGGTGGACGGGCGAAGGTAGAGGTGCTTGACCTCGAACCGGCGGCCGCTCGCTCCGGTGGCGATCTCGCGGATCCCGCCGCAGCCGACCTCCGCCGGCAGTCCGCGGTCGTCGACGTCGGCGACGACGAGGAACACTCCCCGGGGCGGAACGAACTGCTCGGCCGTGGGGAACACGGTTCGATAGGCGCCGGGGCCGCCCGGGAAGCCGGCGGCGCGGGCCTCGAAATACTCGCTGAGCAGCCGGTGCGCCGACTCGTCATCGACGGACACTTCGCGCCAGGACACCATGCCTCCAGCCTAGGCCGGGCACCGGGTGCGTCGGGGCGAGCGGCGAGGAGGCCCCGGTGCGGGTTGGTAGATTTGCCTCATGACAATCAGGGTCGCCGTTGTCGGCGCGACGGGCAGGATGGGCCGGCTCGTGTGCCGGCTCATCGAAGAATCGGCCGACCTCGAGCTCGTCGCTCGAATCGGGTCGACCGGGGATCTCGCCGAGCTCCTCACCGCCGACATCGCCGTGGACGTGACCCTTCCGGCGGTGAGCGAGGGGATCGTGGCCTTCGCCGTGGCGAACGGCGTGAGCATCCTGGTGGGCACGAGCGGCTGGTCCAGCCAGCGCATCGCGGCCCTCGAGACCAGGGTGGCCGAGCAGAATCGCACCGGGATCGATCCGGTCGGCGTGATCATCGTTCCCAACTTCTCCATCGGGTCGGTGCTCGCCACCTCATTCGCGGCCATGGCGGCCCGCTTCTACGACTCCATCGAGATCATCGAGACCCATCACGCCACCAAGGTGGACTCGCCGTCCGGCACCGCGGTGCGCACGGCCGAGCTCATCGGCGCCGCGCGCTCCGCCCTCGGCCCGGTCATCGCCCCGCACGCCGACCAGCGTGCCCGCGGACAGCAGGTGGCGAGTGTGCCCATCCACAGCCTTCGGATGCAGGGGGTCGTGGCCCGGCAGGACGTGGTGTTCGGCGGCCGGGGCGAGACCCTCACCCTCAGCCACGAGACCCTCGACCCCTCGTCGTATGAGGCGGGGATCCTGCTGGCGCTGAGTGCGCTGCCCGGCACGGAGGGCGTCGTCGTGGGGCTGGACCGGCTCATCGACCTCGCGAGGGTCGAGGCGGAGGCCGTCACGTCCGTTCCGCCGGAAGATCAACGGCCGGAAGGCGCGCAGCCAGAATGAAGGGTCGCATCGCGGCGATCGTGATGGCGGCGCTGCTCGTGCTGTACCTGGTCGTGGTGACTCAGCTCGCCATCCGGCTCATCGCCGTCGACAACGGCGTCGCGAAGGCGCTCGGCGTCGCGCTCATCGTGCTTCCCCTGATCGGCGCCTGGGCGCTCGTGGTGGAACTTCTCTTCGGCATCCGCAGTGAACGACTCGTGCGACGACTGCGGGATGCCGGGGAGTTGCCCGTCGACACCCTGCCGAAGCGCACGAGCGGGCGGCCCGAGCGCAGCGCGGCCGACGCCGAATTCCCGCGCTACAAGGCCGAGGTCGAGGCAGACCCGGGCAGCTGGCAGGCGTGGTTCCGCCTCGGACTGGCCTACGACGCGAGCGGTGACCGGCGCCGTGCCCGGCAGGCGATCCGCCGAGCGATCACGCTCGAGCGGTCGGCGAGCTGACGCTCGGCCTTGTGTCTTTCGAACGCATGACCAGGGCGTCGATCGCCTCTTCGGCGGTGCGGTGACGGAACTCGAACCCGTCGGCGAGGAGCTTCTCGGGAATCACGTTCTGGCTGCTGAGCAGCAGCTCGTGGGCGGCATCCCGAAGAACCGCCTCGAGCACCCGGGTCGGGGCGACGAAGGAGTACCAGCGGTGTAGGCGCTCGGCCACGTAGCTCGTGATGCGGTCCGAGGTGGCGGGCGTCGGCCCGACGAGGTTGACGGGGCCGCTCAGCTTCGAGGTGAGCAGATGCCGGATCGCGGCCGCCTCGTCGTAGAGGCTGATCCAGGGCCAGAAGTCGCCTCCCGTACCGAATCGCGATCCGAGGCCGACCTTGGTGAGGGCGAGGATCGGCGCCATCGATCCGCCGTTGCCGAGCACGAACCCGGTGCGGAGGGTCACGAGGCGGGTCTTCGCCGGGCGGATCTGGGCGGCCGCCTCCCACGCCTCCACGACGTCGGCCAGGAAGCCCTCGCCCCGCCGCGACTGCTCGGTGAGACGCTCGCCCGGCCGATCCCCGTAGATGCCGACCGCCGAGGCGCTGAGGAACACTGCCGGGGGCTTCGCCGCCATCGTCATCGCCTCGGCGAGGGCCTTCGTGGTCTGCAGGCGGGAGTCGAGGATCTCCTTGCGGTAGCCGGCCGTCCACGGCAGGCGGCCGAGCGAGGCTCCGGAGAGGTTGATCACCGCATCCACCGAGTCGATGAGTCCGGAGTCGAGGATGCCGGCGCTCGGCGCCCAGTTGATCTCGTTCTCGGCGCGGGGCTGCCGTCTCACGAGCACTCGCACATCGTGGCCGTCGGCGAGCAGCTGGGTGGTCAGCTCGCGGCCGATGAATCCGGACGCACCGGAGACGAGAACCTTCAGGGAACGCTTGTCGCGGAGTCGGCGGGGAACGGCGGGACGCTCGGATTCAGGCACTATGCGAGAGTAGCTTCCAGTGTGATGGGGATGCCGGATAACGCGCGCGAAACCGGGCAGTTGGCCTTCGCATCCTCGGCGATGCGCTCGAAGTCCGCCTCGCTGATGCCGTGCACGCGCGCACTCACCAGCAGGTGGCTGCCGGTTATTCCGGTGCCGGGCGCGAAGGTCACGGCCGCCGTCACCTGCAGGTCCTGGGGCGGTGTGCCGAAGGTCGCGAGCGCGCTGGCGAGTGCCATCGAGAAGCAGGCAGAGTGGGCGGCGCCCAACAGCTCCTCCGGGTTAGTCATCCCGGCGACACCCTCCGAGCGGGCGGCCCAGCTCACCGCCAGCCGGGCGGCCCCCGACGAATCGAGGGTGGTGGTGCCGGAGCCCGAGGGGAGGTCGCCGACCCACACCGTTGTCGCTTCACTGGTCACAGCCATGATGCCTCCTCCATTGGAGACTCCAGACTATGCCAGGCGCTAGGCGGCGGGCCGGGCCTTGATGACTCCGCCGCGCAGCAGAAGCAGGTAGATCTGGCAGCCGAGGCAGTAGTCGAAGACGGAGTTGAGGAACGCCGCGACGAAGGCGAGAGCCGCGAAGATCACCAGCGCGAACGGCACGCCGGCGAGGTGCAGCACCACGCCGACGAGGGTGACGAACAGGCCGACGCCCTGCGAGAAGGTGGGGGGAGCCGGGTCTTCGAGATGACTCGGCGGGCCGACCCGCGGACGAACGAGCGTCTTGTAGAGCCAGCCGTACGGATGCCGACGTACTCCGGCGAATGCGCCCCAGGCGAAGAGCGCCGTGATGAGGACGAGCAGCACGAAGGAGGGCTCGCTTGCGCGCGCGGCGATGGTCGCCGCGGGACCGGCCGCCGAGCCGAGTCCGAGCCCGATCGTCACGAGAAGCAGCACGGCGGTGATGCCGGCACCGAACCGAGGCCCGCGGGGGTCGATTCCGGGCCGGCCAGGAGCGGCGGCCAGGCCACGCTTGGAAGGGGGCAGCGTCGGCTGGCTCGACTGGGCGGTCATGGCGTCTCTTTCGTCGTGGTCGCGGTCTGCGGTTGCCGGTCAGCTGGCGGCGAGGATCCGGTCGAGTTCCGCCCGCACCTCGCCCGGGCGCGGTGCGCCGCCGATTCGGGAGCGCACGACGCCCCTCGCGTCGAGGATGAAGGTGGTGGGCGACTGGAGCAGGTTGAACCGGTTGGCGATGTCCGGCCGGTGCGTCACATCCACATCCACGTGTCGAACGGGGTCGAGCTCGGCCGCGAGCGATCTGAGCAGCGTCCTGGTGGTCTTGCACGGGGCGCAGACCTCGGTGGAGAACTGGAGCAGAGTGGCTCCGCTACCGGCCACGGCGTCCGCGGACAACTCGGAGACCGAGATCACGGTGTCGGACGACGAGACGGCACGGGCACGACCGGTCGAGGCGCGCCAGACCAGCCCGGCGGCGGTGGCCAGGGCCACGAGACCGAGCAGCGATGCAGCGATAGCGAGGGGGTTCATCGTGCTCGCAAGAATATTCCGCGCGAGGAGCGGGCGCTGCACTGTGACGTCCCGTTACGCCCACGGTGACGCGATCGGCGGAGTGGCGGTGAGGGCGATGTCCGAGGCCTTCGCTAGGGTGAAAACCGTGCCAAATGACATCGAGTTCCGCTCCGACATCACCGTCGAGCTCGTCCGTGCAAGTGCCCATGACTCCGACGTGCTCTTCGCGGCTCGAGTCTCCACCCAGGGGGAGCAGACCCTCGAGGCGGCCCAGGCATCCGAAGACACCGAGGCGGGGGACAAGCGCGCCCGCGGGCTCATCAACTACCTCATGCGCGACCGCCACGGGTCGCCGTTCGAACACAACTCGATGACCTTCTACGTGCAGGCGCCGATCTTCGTGTTCCGCGAGTTCATGCGGCACCGCATCGCCTCCTACAACGAGGAATCCGGGCGCTATCGCGAGCTCAACCCGACCTTCTATGTCCCGAACGCCGATCGCAACCTGGTCCAGGTGGGCAAGCCGGGCGCCTACGAGTTCCTGCCAGGCTCCACCGAGCAGATCTCGCTGGTCGACCACGAGACGCGGGCGCAGAGCGTCTCCGCGTTCCAGTCCTACCAGCGGATGCTGGAGGCCGGCGTGGCCCGCGAGGTCGCGCGGATCGTGCTTCCGCTGAACATCTACTCGTCGATGTACGTGACCCTCAACGCACGCTCGCTCATGAACTTCCTCTCGCTGCGCACCAAGCGGGAGGGCACGACCTTCCCGTCCTTCCCGCAGCGGGAGATCGAGATGGCCGCGGAGAAGATGGAAGACTTCTTCGCCGAGCTCATGCCGCTCACCTACGCCGCGTTCAACGGCAACGGCCGCGTAGCGCCCTAGCTGGTAGGCCGGTGACCGGGCTAGCCGTTCAGTGAGCGGCGGGCGGGCATGAGGCCGCGCGCGTAGGCGATCGCGGACGGGGTGTCGGCGAAGATGCGACCGGCCTCCCGGAGGTGCGTGCCCACGTCGAGCGCGTCGAGAACCGCCTCGTGCCCCGGTCGCACCCCGGAGACGAGCACGGCGATGCCGCGGTGCTCGAGCCGGCGGATGGCGTCGCTGAGCACCGAGGCGCCGGTCGCGTCGATCGTGCTCACGCGGGACATCCTCAGGATCACCACCGTCACGTCCGCGACCTCGGTCAGCTCGAGCAGGAAGCGGTGGGCAGCGCCGAAGAAGAGCGGACCATCCAGCCGATAGGCCACGATGTGCTCGTCCATGAGGGCACGTTCCTCCGCGCTGCGCTCTCCGTCGAGCGGCACCTCGGCATCGAGCGCCTCCTTCTGCACGCGCGCCGACCGGGCCACCGCCCGCAGCGCGAGCACTCCGGCCACTCCGAGCCCCACGGCGACGGCGGTGACCAGGTCGAGGGCCACGGTCACGCCGAGGGTCAGCAGCAGCACCGCCGCATCCGCCCTCGTCGACCGCAGGAGGGCCTTGATCGAGCTCACCTCGATCATCTGAACCGTCGTCGCCAGGAGCACCCCGGCCAGCGCGGCGAGCGGGATGCCGCCGACGAGCGGGGAGGCGACGAGCACGATCGCGGCGAGCACGAGCGAATGGGTTATCGACGCGACCCGGGAGCGGGCCCCGGCCCGCACGTTCACCGCGGTGCGGGCGATGGCCGCCGTCGCCGGCACGCCGCCGAAGAGGGGAACCACGATGTTGGCGATTCCCTGGCCGAAGAGCTCCCGATCCGGGTTGTGCCGTTCGCCGACGCTCATCGCGTCGGCGACGGTCGCGCAGAGCAGGCTCTCGAGGGCCGCCAGCGCGGCGACGACGAAGGCGGAGGGGAGCAGGGCGCCGATGCGGGAGAGATCGAAGAAGGCGAGCGTCGGTGCCGGGAACCCGGCCGGGAGCGCACCGATCATCGGCAGCGAGAGGCCGGCGAGCTGGGCGGTCACCGTCGCGACGACCACGGCGGCGAGGGAGAACGGCAACACGGGCTTCCAGCGCGCTCCGAGCAGGATCACCGCCGCGACGCCGAGCGACATCAGGAGCGCGGCGGGGTGCGGGTTCCTCGCGAAGAGCAGCACGGCATCCCAGGCGATCTGCCAGACGTGTTCTCCGGCCCCCGCCTTCACCCCGAGCATGTTCGGCACCTGCTGCAGGGCGATCACGACGGCGATGCCGGCCGTGAATCCCTCGATGAGGGACATCGGAAGGTAGCGCACCCAGCGTCCGACGCCGCTCGCGGAGAGCACGAGCAGGATGATGCCGGCCATCAGTCCGACCTGCAGAACGCCGTCGACGCCAACGCTGTGCACGACGGGGAGCAGCACGACCGTCATCGCCCCGGTCGGACCCGAGATCTGCAGGTTGCTGCCGCCGAACACCGAGGCGAGCACCCCGGCGATGATGGCGGTGATGAGGCCCGCCTGGGCGCCGAGGCCCGAGGCGACGCCGAAGGCGAGCGCGAGGGGAAGGGCCACGATCGCGACAGTGAGCCCGGCGAGGAGGTCCCGGCCGGGGGAGCGTCGAGCGGCGCGGAAGTCGTCCTTCCGTGGCAGGAGCGTCCTGGCGAACCGGAGGGCCTCCGTCGTGGCCTCGCGGGCGGTCATCGGGAGGTGCTGGCGGGGCCGGCCGGCCCGGGAGTCGCCAACTCCGCGTCGATGTCCTCGGCCTGCAGGTTGGCGAGCAGCTGCTGGGAGTCCTCGAGGGTGGTCACGAGCATCTGGCGTGCGACCGCGAGCAGCTGCGACATTCGAGGGTCGCGCAGCGAGTAGTAGATGGTGTTGCCCGATCGCCGCGTCACGAGCACGCCGCCCCGACGCAGGATTCCCAGTTGCTGGGACAGGTGGGACATTTCTATGCCGAGCGTCTCGGCAAGTTCACCGACCGGACGCTCCCCGCCCACCAGAACCTCGAGCACGCGCACCCGCACGGGGTGGGCAATGGCCTTGAAGAGCTCGGCCTTCAATTGGGCTATGGGCAATTGGGTTACCGGCAATTGGCCCACCGGTCGGTCTCCGTCTCGCATCACTCAACAATATGCCTACTTGACAATTACGTCAATTAGATCTCGCCTGGCCGCTTGCACGGCTCCACTCACCCGGCAGACTCCAGTTCTGCAGGACAGCATGTGCAGGACAAGGGTCTGCAGGACAGCGTGTGCAAGAAAGCGTCGCCGCCGCACACCTTCGTCGCCCCGACGCTGGGCACCGGCACCGGCACCGGCACCGGTACCGACACCGGCGCCGCGGCGCAGGCCTGACGGCTCCCTACCCCCACAGACTCCAGTTCTGCAGGACACTCTCTGCAGGACGCTCCGCGCGCCAGACTCGGGTGGCCCGACTCACCTGGACCAGTCGCAGCGGACCGACGGTCGCTACTCGGTTCCCGCAGGCCCTCCTCGGGACGGTCTCCCTGCTCGTCCGGCACCTGCGGCGCACCGCCCGGTGACGGCCGTGTCCTGCAGATCGCGTCCTGCAGAACTGGAGTCTGCGGAGCGGCTACGGGAGGGTCGATGCCGCGCGGATCGCGGAGGGGCTCCGGATCGCAGATCATGTCCTGCAGAACTGGAGTCTGGGGAGGGTAGCCGGCAGGCAAGGGTGCGACATCTCCTCCGACGTCGCCACGGGGAGCGTGCCGCCCACAGACCTGGTCCGTGACGACCTCGTCGCCGGGGTGCCATCCACACTCGGCACATGCAGCGTGTCCTGACAGTCATCCACGAGCTGGGGGGAATCGCCAGACTGAGCGAACTCGGCAGCCACGGCTATTCGCCCGAACTCATCGGGATGCTTGTCGACTATGGGCGCATCATCCGTGTGCGCAAGGGCTGGTACGCCACCACGGACACCGATGACGCGCTGATCCGGGCCTGGCGGGTGGGCGGGAGGCTCGCCTGCGTGAGTGCGCTCGCCCACCACGGGTTCGGCGAGCCCGATCAGCTGGCGCTGCACGTGAGTGTGCCGAGGACGGCTTCGAGGCTGCGGACGGCGCATGACTACCGACAACGGCTGGCCGAGCATCCGGATGCGGCCATCGTCGTCCATTGGACTCGCCGGCCCGTGCCGGGCGACCGCAGGGCCGTGGACGCGGAGTTCGCCCGCGAGCAGGCGGCGGTATGCCGCGCATCGGGGGCGGCGCACGATACCCTGTAGTACGTGTCTACGTCATCAAATCCGTTCGGCCAGGTTCTCGTCGCCCTCGTGACTCCCTTCACCGCCGACGGTGAGGTCGACTGGGCCGGCGTGGAGAAGCACATCGACGACGTGATCAGCGCGGGGGCGGACGGCATCGTCGTGACCGGCACGACGGGCGAGACCTCCACGCTCACCGACCCGGAGAAGCTCAAGCTCGTCGAGGTGGGAAAGTCCGTGGCCAACGGCCGCGCAAAGATCATCACCGGGGGAGGGTCGAACGAGACCGCCCACGCGATCGAGCTCTACAAGCACAGCGAGAAGGCCGGCGCTGACGCGGTCATGATCGTGACCCCCTACTACAACAAGCCGACACAGGCCGGCGTGCTCACGCACTTCCGCATGATCGCCGACGCGACCGACCTGCCGGTGATCCTCTACGACATCCCGGGGCGCACCGGCATCCCGATCAAGTACGAGACGATCCTGCGCGCGGCGCAGCACCCGAACATCCGCGCCATCAAGGACGCCAAGGGCGACTTCAGCGAGGTCAGCCGGGTGCTCAACCAGACGGACCTGCTCTACTTCTCGGGCGACGACGCGAACGTGCTTCCGCACCTGTCGATCGGCGCGACCGGCCTCATCGGGGTCACCGCCAACATCGCCGCGGCGCCCTACCGGGTGATCGTGGACGCGGTGAACGCCGGCGACCTCGCCACGGCGACGGCGGCCCACCGGCAGCTCGAGCCGCTCGTGCGAGCCGTGATGACACACGTGCCAGGCACCGTGGCCGCCAAGTACATCCTGCACGGGCTCGGCCGCATCGGCAGTCCGCGAGTGCGCCTGCCGCTCGTCGGCCCCGAGGACAACGAGGCCGCCCAGATCGAAGACGAACTCGCCATCGTGGGGGAGATCCCCGGTGTCGATCTCAGCAACTTCCGACCCGATCGCAACGCGGCGGCGGGCGGCGCCCTGCCCAAGGTCGCCGGCACGACCCGCTGACCAACGAACTTTAACCGGGGGCTAGAGACCCCACACAACCGGCCACACCGGCCACACACCAAATGGATTCCATGAACTCACCTGTCTTCGACCCACGCCCACTCGCTCCGGGAACGCTCCGCGTCATCCCGATCGGCGGCCTCGGCGAAATCGGTCGCAACATGACCTCCTTCGAGATCGACGGCAAGATCCTCATCGTCGACTGCGGCGTTCTCTTCCCCGAGGAGAACCAGCCAGGCGTCGACCTGATCCTGCCCGACTTCAGTCCCATCAAGGACCGCCTCGACGACGTGATCGGCGTCGTGCTCACCCACGGCCACGAGGACCACATCGGGGCGGTGCCGTACCTGCTGAGGCTCCGCCAGGACATCCCGCTGATCGGCTCGACGCTCACGCTCGCCCTCGTCGAGGCGAAGCTCAAGGAACACCGCATCAACCCGTACACGCTCACCGTGCGCGAGGGCCAGCACGAGAAGCTCGGCCCGTTCGACCTCGAGTTCATCGCGGTCAACCACTCGATTCCGGATGCCCTCGCCGTGGCCATCAAGACGAGCGCCGGCGTCGTGCTGCACACCGGCGACTTCAAGATGGACCAGCTACCCCTCGACGACCGGATCACCGACCTGCGCGCCTTCGCACGGCTCGGCGAGATCGGCGTCGACCTGTTCCTGCCGGACTCCACGAACGCCGACGTGCCGGGGTTCACCGCCCCGGAGCGCGACATCGGGCCCGTGCTCGAGTCCGTGATCTCCAAGGCGCCGCGCCGGGTGATCGTGGCGAGCTTCTCGAGCCACGTGCATCGTGTTCAGCAGGTGCTGGATGCCGCCCACGCCAACGGCCGCCGCGTCGCCTTCATGGGGCGCTCCATGGTGCGCAACATGACGATCGCGGCCGACCTCGGCTACCTCAAGGTGCCGGCCGGCGTGCTCATCGACGCCAAGAAGGCCGCCGACCTGCCGGACAACAAGATCGTCTACATGTCGACCGGCTCGCAGGGCGAGCCGATGGCCGTGCTCGCGCGCATGGCCAACCTCGAACACCAGATCGAGGTGGGCAAGGGCGACACCGTCATTCTGGCCTCGAGCCTCATCCCGGGCAACGAGAACGCGGTCTACCGCGTGATCAATGGTCTCACCAAGCTCGGCGCGAACGTCGTGCACAAGGGCAACGCCAAGGTGCACGTCTCCGGGCACGCCTCCGCGGGCGAGCTGCTCTACGTCTACAACATCCTGCGCCCGAAGAACGTGCTCCCCGTGCACGGCGAGTACCGGCACCTCGTGGCCAACCAGCGCCTCGCGATGGACACCGGCATCCCCGAGAGCAACACGATCATCGGTGAGGACGGCACGGTCATCGACCTCAAGGACGGCGTCGCCGAAGTGGTCGGGCTGCTCGACCTCGGCTACGTGTACGTCGACGGGTCGACGGTCGGCGAGATCACGGATGCCGACCTCAAGGACCGCCGGATCCTCGCCGAGGAGGGCTTCGTCTCGATCTTCGTGGCGATCGACGCCCAGACCGGTCGCGTCATCGTCGGGCCGGAGATCCAGGCGCGCGGCTTCGCCGAAGACGAGGCCGTGTTCGACGCGGTCAAGCCGCTCATCATCCGCGCCCTGACCGACGCGGCCGCGAACGGCACGCGCGACACGCACGCCTTCAGCCAGGTGATCCGCCGCACGGTGGGTCGCTGGGTGAACTCGTCCCATCGACGTCGTCCGATGATCGTGCCGGTCGTGATCGAGGCGTAGCGCTCCGTCCCTGGAGCATCATCCGCAAGGGTGATGTTTGCTCACGATAACTCCGCTAGGGTGGCCGAAGGTCGTGGTCACCAAAGTCGGGGGTTGTCGTGGGCATTGCGCGCAAATGGGTCTTTCCGATCATCCGGATGGTGATCTTCGCGGCCATCGCCGTGGCGCTCGTCAAGGTCGCCTTCTTCTCCGGGGCGACCCAATCGGCCGACCCGACGATGGCCACCGGCCACATCATTGAGCCGCAGAGCACCGTCGCGACGGGCACCATCACCAATGACGTGACCCTCAAGGGCTCGATTTCGGCGGATGCCGCGGTGCCGATCAAGGCGACCCTCGCCGGCGAGGTCAAGAAGGTGCTGGTGACCCAGGGCCAGGCGGTGGACGCGAAGACCGCCATCCTCACCGTGCGCTCGGAGACGGCGTCGCCAGACGGCACTCTGCTCGCCAAGACCGTCACCGTGCTGGCGGGCTCCGCCGGCACCCTGTCGTCGTTCCCGGTGATCGTCGGCCAGATCGTCGCCGTGGGTGACGCGGTCGGTCAGGTCGCGCCGCCGACCTTCAGCGTCACGGGATCGCTCTCGCCCGAGCAGCAGTACCGGCTCCTCAACCAGCCGACCGAGGCCACGGTCGCCATCACGGGCGGCCCGGCGCCGTTCGCCTGCACCGGACTGACGATCTCCACTGCCGTCGCCGGGGCGGCTGCCGACCCGACCGTCGGCGATGCCGGGGGCGCGGCCGGCGGAACCTCGGTGCGCTGTGCGGTGCCGGCGGGGGTGAAGGTCTTCGGCGGCCTCTCCGCCACGCTCACCATCTCCGGCGGGGTCGCCGACAAGGTGCTCATCGTGCCGGTGACTGCCGTCGAGGGCAGTGCGGGCACCGGAACCGTCTACACGCAGAAGGGCGACGGGTCCACCGAGAAGCACGCGGTGGGCCTCGGCCTCACCGACGGCAGCAACGTGGAGATCACGACCGGTCTCAAGGCCGGCGACAAGGTCCTGCAGTTCGTGCCGGGGGCCGTCGCCGCGCCTGACGTGAACGGCTGCGTCATCACACCAGAGGGCGGAAACATCTGCCAGGGCTCGTCGCAGTGACCCTGCTTCGCCTCGAGGGCGTCACGCGGTCGGTCATCCTGCCGGACGAGGAAGTGCTCGAGATCCTCCGGGGAGTCGACCTCGCGGTGGACGTCGGCGACCACGTCTCGATCGTCGGCCGGAGCGGATCGGGCAAGTCGACCCTCCTCAATCTCCTCGGCCTCCTCGACACCCCCACGGCCGGGAGCATCTTCTTCGACGATCGACTCACCAGCTCGCTCTCGGCCAACGAGCGGGATCGCTCCCGCGGCGCGGACATCGGCTTCATCTTCCAGCAGTTCAACCTGCTCGGCGGGCGCACCGCGCTCGAGAACGTCATGACGCCCCTGCTCTACGCGACCGGGCGGATGTTCTGGCGGCGCAGACAGGTCGCCATGGAGATGCTCGACCGCGTGGGCCTCGCCTCGCGGGCCCAGTCGATCCCCGAGAAGCTCTCCGGCGGGGAACAGCAGCGGGTGGCGATCGCCAGGGCGCTCGTGCGCGGCCCGCGCCTGATCCTCGCCGACGAGCCGACCGGGGCGCTCGACATCGAGACCGGGGTCAGCGTGATGGGCCTTCTCGACGACGTCGCGGAGAGCTCGGGCGCCGCCCTCATCACCATCACCCACGACGCCAACGTCGCCGCGCTGGCCAGGCGGCACTATCGGCTCGATCGGGGAGTGCTCACCCCGGTGGACGTCGGCCGGGTGCTCGCCCTCGCCGCTCCCGAGGTCACGCTGTGAGGGCGCGCGGCTCCCGGCAGTCGCCGGCCGTGGCGTTCGTCGGAGCCTTCAGCGAGGCGTGGGCGGAGGTGCGCATCCACCGCACCCGCGTTCTCCTGAGCCTGATCGGGGTGGCGGTGGCGGTGACCGCGATCACCTCGGTGGTCGGCCTCGGGAGCGTGGCCGAGCAGTCCCTGCGCGAGTCCAACGAGCGTAACGGCGGACGTCCGGCCAGCATTCAGGCCTACGTCAGCTCGCGGGACGGTTCCCCCGTCGAGTCCGGTGCCGTCGCCGCGGCCTTCCAGACCACGATGGAGCGCTACGGCATCGAGTACCACTCCCGTCGCACCGAGGCGAGCCTGCGCATCCAATTCGCCAACGGGGCGGCGGACGTGAGCGCGACGGCGATCGATGTGCCATTCGGCACGATGCGCCGGGTGCCGATCGCCCACGGATCGTGGTTCGCCGACTCTGACGCCACGAGGCTGGCACCCGCGATCGTGGTGAACGGCACATTCTGGAGTCAACTCGGCTCTCCCGACCTGCGCACCCATCCCACCGCGGCCGTGCTCGGGCAGCATCCGACCACGGCCGTCGTGATCGGCGTGACCAAGTCCAACCCGCTCGACCCTCCCACGATGTACCTCCTCACCGACGCCTACAGGGCGCTGGCCGACACCTCGGCGCAGCAGGGGCCGATGCCCGGCTTCGAGGCCTGGGTTCCGACCGCGATCTCGACGGAGCTGATCCCGCTCCTCAAGCGCGATCTCGCGGCATCGGCGCCCGTGGGCAGCACGGTGGAGGTGAACCGCAGCGACTACGCGGCCTATGGCGGGGCCGACCCCCTGCTCCCCTTCAAGATCGTGGTCGGCGGCGTCGCCGGACTCGTGCTCTTCCTCGGCGCGCTCGGACTCGTGAACATCTCCCTCGTCACCGTTCGCCAGCGCATTCGCGAGATCGGCATCCGGCGCAGCTTCGGCGCGACGGCGGGGCGGGTGTTCTTCGCCGTGATGATGGAGAGCGTTGTGGCGACTCTCGCGGCGGGAGTCGTCGGCGTGGCCGCCGCGATCGCCATCGTGGAGAACCCCTGGCTGCAGGCCCAGATCTCCCAGGGGGTGGTCGACCTTCCGCCGTTCCCGATCGAGGCGGCGATCGTCGGACTCGTCGCGGCGACCGCCGTCGGCGCCCTCGCCGGGCTCCTGCCCGCGATCGTGGCCGTGCGCGTGAAGGTGATCGACGCGATCCGGTACTGACACGCGCCCCGACGCTACGGGGTCTGACGGACCTCCGCGTTACCGTTGACGCATGGCTACGAGTACCAGGTCGACCCCGCGTGCGCGCGCCACGCCGTCGCGCGCGCCGAGCCGAGCCACCGGGAAGGGCACCACCCGCAAGCTCCCGGCGGCCAAGGCCGTGCCGGTGGAGAAGCCCGGCCTGCTCACCGTAGCCTGGCTCGGACTCGCCCACGTGGTCGGCGGTGCGGCGCGGGTTCTCGGCAAGGAGACCCTCGCCAAGGACGAGCGCCGCGACGGCGTGCCGTTCTTCGTCTTCGTGCTCGCGGTGATCGGCGCCGTCGTCGAATGGTTCAACCCGACGGACCCGGTGGCCATCGCCCTCGACGGCTACACCTTCGGCGGACTGTTCGGCCGGGTGGCCTTCGCCCTCCCGGTGATCATGCTGCTCTTCGCGGTCTGGCTCTTCCGGCATCCGTCGTCCGTGCACGACAACGGCCGCATCGGAATCGGCCTCGCCGTGCTCCTCACCACGGTGAGCGCGCTCTGCCACATCTTCGGCGGTCAGCCGCAGCCCTCCGACGGCATGGAGGTGCTGGCCAGGGCGGGCGGCATCGCCGGCTGGGTGCTCGCCGCCCCGCTTCTCGCGGTGGGCACGGCGTGGCTCGCGGTTCCCCTCGTCTCGCTCCTGCTGCTCCTCTCCCTCTTCATCCTCACCAAGACCCCGCCGAACCACCTCGGCGCGCGGCTGCGGGAGCTGTACTCCTACCTCTTCGGCGCCCAGTTGCCGGATGTCGACGAGCGCTCCGCCAAGAAGGCCGACAGCGTGTCGTTCGGCGACCTCGATGACCTCGGCATCGACGCGGAGGACACCGCCTCGCTGCCCTGGTGGCGCCGCAACAAGACGCAGCGCGAGGACGACCCGGCCTTCGACAGCCCGGTGCTGACGCACGACAAGAAGGGCCGTGACGTCAACGCCACCGAGGTGATCGACCACACGCGCCACGACGACGAGGAGTTCGGGGTGGAGCTGCTCGAGGAGCTCGTGAACGCCGAGAACGCCGTCAAGCGCTTCACGGGGGAGGTGGCACCGGTCACCGGGATCACGGACGACGGCGGACCCCTCATCGCCGAGCTTCTTCCCGGGTTCTCGGACAAGGCATCCACCAAGGGCGGCCTGGGGGAATTCGACGACGCCGCGGTCGCCCGGCGTGACGCGCAGCCGACCGCGCCGTACCGCCTGCCCGCCGCCGCCACCCTCCAGCCGGGCACCCCGCCCAAGTCGCGCTCGGAGGCGAACGACGTCATCGTCGCCTCGATCACCGAGGTGCTCACCCAGTTCCAGGTGGACGCGCGCGTCACCGGCTTCAGCCGCGGCCCGACGGTCACCCGCTACGAGATCGAGCTCGGGCCCGGGGTCAAGGTGGAGCGAGTCACTGCCCTCACCAAGAACCTCTCGTACGCCGTCGCCTCGAACGAGGTGCGCATCCTCTCCCCGATCCCGGGCAAGAGCGCCATCGGCGTCGAGATCCCCAATGCCGACCGCGAGATCGTCTCCCTCGGCGACGTGCTGCGGTCGAAGGCATCAACCTCGAGCCAGCACCCCATGACGATCGGACTCGGCAAGGATGTCGAGGGCGGTTTCGTCGTCGCCAACCTGGCCAAGATGCCCCATCTTCTCGTCGCCGGGTCCACCGGCTCGGGCAAGTCGAGCTTCGTCAACTCCATGATCACCTCGCTCCTGATGCGGGCGAAGCCCTCCGAGGTGCGCATGGTGCTCATCGACCCCAAGCGCGTCGAACTCGCGCCGTACGCCGGAATCCCGCACCTCATCACGCCCATCATCACGAACCCAAAGAAGGCCGCGGAAGCGCTCGCCTGGGTCGTGAAGGAGATGGACATGCGGTACGACGACCTCGCGAGCTTCGGCTACCGCCACATCGACGATTTCAACGCGGCCGTCGTGGCCGACGAGATCGTGCTCCCGGCCGGCAGCGAGCGATCGCTCAAGCCATACCCGTACCTGCTCGTGGTGGTGGACGAGCTCGCCGACCTCATGATGGTCGCCCCGCGCGACGTCGAGGACTCGATCGTGCGCATCACCCAGCTCGCCCGGGCATCCGGCATCCACCTGGTACTGGCCACCCAGCGCCCGAGCGTGGACGTCGTGACGGGACTCATCAAGGCCAACGTGCCGTCGCGGCTCGCCTTCGCGGTGTCGAGCATGACCGACTCGCGCGTGATCCTCGACCAGCCGGGAGCGGACAAGCTCATCGGGCAGGGCGACGCGCTCTTCCTGCCGATGGGGGCGTCGAAGGCGATCCGCGTGCAGGGCGCGTGGGTCACCGAGAGCGAGGTCGCGGCCGTCGTGCAGCACGTCACGCGCCAGGCTCGCCCCGACTACCGCCAGGACGTGGCCGTGTCGGCCGAGAAGAAGAACATCGACGGCGACATCGGCGACGACCTCGAGCTCCTGCTCGCCGCCGCCGAGCTCGTCGTGAGCACGCAGTTCGGGTCCACCTCGATGTTGCAGCGCAAGCTCCGGGTCGGCTTCGCGAAGGCGGGTCGGCTCATGGACCTCATGGAGTCCCGCGAGATCGTCGGGCCGTCGGAGGGGTCCAAGGCGAGGGACGTGCTGGTGGCGCCGGAGCAACTCGCCGGTGTGCTCGCTCGCCTGCGCGGCGACGACGGGCCGAGCGTGTCGGAGGTCGCGTCGGCAGACCGGTACTCGGCCGACCCCGTCGGGGACATGACGAGCGGTTACGATGAGGTGGACGGGTCGTCGGACGACGAAGACGCCTGGAAGCTGACCGGCAGGGAGTAACTCGTGGCGCTGCCAGCACCGCAAGAGCCACCGGCGAAACGACCGAACCCCATGCGGGGGCGGGTCGCACGCAACGGCGACACCCCGGCGAGCACCGGCAACGTGGCGAACATCGTCACGGTCGTTCGCATCTTCATGGCCCCGGTCTTCATCTGGCTGCTGCTCGCCGACAAGGGCCAACTCGGTGCGCTGCGCTGGGTGGCCGCCGTGATCTTCGTCGTGGCGATCGTCACGGATACGGTGGACGGCATCCTGGCGCGGCGGCAGAACCTGGTCACCGACTTCGGTAAGATCCTCGACCCGATCGCAGACAAGGTGCTCACCGGTGGCGCCCTCGTCGCCCTCTCGATCCTCGGCGAACTGTGGTGGTGGGTCACGATCGTTATTCTCATCCGCGAATTCGGCATCACCATCTTCCGCTTCGCCGTGATCCGCACGCGGGTGATCCCCGCCGTCGCGAGCGGAAAGCTGAAGACGGTGCTGCAGGCGGTGGGCATCTCACTGCTGCTCTTCCCGTTCTGGACCATCGTGGGCGTCTGGGCGCTGTGGCTCGGCTGGGTCGTGATGGGCGTCGCGCTCGCCCTCACGGTGATTTCCGGCATCGACTTCTTCGTGAAGTACCGTCAGCAAAACCGACAGCAGGCCTGACCGTGTCTGCCTCCCCGACCGGTGAGCAGGCGGTGACGGCGGCCGCCGTGATCGCGGCCCTGGTCGACAGGCGGCTCACGGTCGCCGTGGCGGAGTCCCTCACGGGCGGCCTCCTGATCGCCGAACTGATCGGAGTTCCCGGCGCGTCCGCCGCGGTGCTCGGCGGAGTCGTGGCCTACAGCACGGAGCTCAAGTCCACGGTGCTCGGCGTGGACGCCGACCTGCTCGCCGAGCACGGCCCGGTGCATCCAGAGGTCGCCAGGCAGATGGCAGATCGGGTGAGGGCGGTTCTCGCCGTGGGGGGAGTGCCGGCAGACATCGGGCTGTCGACGACCGGCGTGGCCGGACCGGATCCCCAGGGCGGCCAGCAACCCGGGGTGGTCTTCATCGGAATCGCCTTCGGGCCGACGGTGACCGCGTTACGCCTCGACCTGTCGGGAGACCGCCAGGCAATCCGAACCGGGGTCGTCTCCGAATCCCTCGCACGGCTCCACGAAATGCTCGATGAAATGCCGACCGGGGCCTGAGATGTCAGGCGGGAATCTTTCGCGTTTCAATCTCGTTACATACCAGTGATTCACAAGCGTCACACAGTCGCGGCTGGTTAGAGTTTGCATAACGGAGGTTGTAGTGTTACACAACCATCGGCAAGGTCGATCCACAGGTCGCGTCATAGGAGGAGGGTCCAATGGTTCTAGTTCGTCAAGAAATCGGTGACGTGCTCCGGGACTTCCGCCTGCAGAAGGGTCGTACTCTTCGTCAGGTCGCGAGCAAGGCAAGCGTTGCTCTCGGCTACCTCAGCGAGGTGGAGCGTGGCCAGAAGGAGGCCAGCTCCGAGATTCTCGCTTCGGTTGCGGATGCACTCGAAACACCGATTTCAGTCATCATGCGTGAGGTGGGAGACCGCCTCGCCGTAATCGAGGGAATCAACGTGATTCCCGACACGGTTCCCGACGACCTCGTCGCGGACTTCGACGCGGGTCTGGTTGCCCGCTAAAGGACTTTGAGCCGATCCGGGACGGTGTGCCCGGGTCGTGAACGAGGGGATGCCCGGCTCGCGAGAGCCGGGCATCCTCGCGTTAAGCCGCGCGGGCGTCGTCGACGTGCCGTGCCCGATCCACCGGTTAGGTTGTACGAATGCGTTTGAGCGAGTTGTGGACCGCCGTGGGCGATGAGTTCGGCGAGGCCTATGGCCGCACGCTCGTGCACGACCTCTCGCTCGACGAGCTGGGCGGCCTCACCGCCGAGCAGGCGATCGCCAAGGGACTCGATGCCCGGGCGATCTGGCTCGCCCTCTGCCGCGCCGCCGATGTGCCGGAGAACCGCTGGTACGGGGTAGGTCAGCGCACGCCCAAGGCCTGACCCGGGTCAGTGCACTCGACGATCCTGCTTCGAATACGCGCGACACGCCGGGAAGAAACATTCGAACATCTCTTCGGACGCGCGTAGGCTCCTGCACAGCGGATCATGCGATCGAGTTCTGCACCTCGCACCCGGCCCCAGGAGCAATGTCCCCGGCCGCGCGTAGTGTCGGATTTGTTGGAGAAGCCGCCAACACCAGCCTTGTCGCAGGTCGGTAGAGCCTTGCAGGATCGGTTCTCCCGACGAAACGGCAGCCTATAGGCGCACCGATACGAGTCATAAAAGGAGCACGCACAATGCCATCAGCAGCCGATCGCGAAAAGTCTTTGGAAACCGCCCTCGCCCAGATCGACCGACAGTTCGGCAAGGGCTCGGTGATGCGCCTGGGCAGCGACGAGCGTGCCCCCGTCGCGGTGATCCCCACCGGCTCGATCGCCCTGGATGTCGCGCTCGGCATCGGTGGTCTGCCCCGTGGTCGCATCGTGGAGATCTACGGGCCGGAGTCCTCGGGTAAGACCACTCTCACCCTTCACGCCATCGCCAACGCCCAGGCCGCGGGCGGCATCGCGGCGTTCATCGACGCGGAGCACGCGCTCGACCCCGAGTACGCGAAGGCGCTCGGCGTTGACATCGATGCCCTCCTCGTCTCCCAGCCCGACACGGGGGAGCAGGCGCTCGAGATCGCCGACATGCTCATCCGCTCCGGCTCGATCGACCTCGTGGTGATCGACTCCGTCGCTGCTCTCGTCCCGCGTGCGGAGATCGAGGGCGAGATGGGCGACTCGCATGTCGGCCTCCAGGCCCGACTCATGTCGCAGGCGCTGCGCAAGCTCACCGGCGGGCTCAGCCAGACCAACACGACAATGATCTTCATCAACCAGCTCCGCGAGAAGATCGGTGTCTTCTTCGGCAGCCCGGAGACCACGGCCGGCGGCAAGGCGCTCAAGTTCTACGCGTCGGTGCGGCTGGACATCCGTCGCATCGAGACCCTCAAGGAGGGCACGGACGCCGTCGGTAACCGCACGCGGGTGAAGGTCGTCAAGAACAAGATGGCTCCGCCGTTCAAGCAGGCGGAGTTCGACATCCTCTACGGCACCGGAATCTCGCGTGAGGGCAGCCTCATCGACTTCGGAGTCGAGCACGAGATCGTGCGCAAGTCCGGCGCCTGGTACACCTATGACGGCGACCAGCTCGGGCAGGGCAAGGAGAACTCGCGCAAGTACCTCATGGCGAATGCCGCGGTCGCGAACGAGATCGAGCAGAAGATCAAGGCGAAACTCGGAATTCTGGGCGACGCCAAGGCCGCGGCCGCTGCCGCTGCGCTCGAGGTCAAGGCGGCGGCCGGAGCCGAGGCCGCCAGCGCCAAGGCCGCGAAGAGTCTCGCGGTGAGCGCGGGCGACCGGGAGGTCGCACCCCTGTCGACCGCCGCGTCCAAGCGCACCGCGGTCGGGGCGTAGGCCATGGTTTCCGGTGAGGGCGGCGCAGACGAGAAGCTGGCCAGGGTGACCTACCTGCCGGGCGTCGTGCCGCCGTCGCCGGACGCCGAAACGGCTGGCGCCAAAACGGCTGGCGCCGACGAGTCCCGCGGTCGTGAGACCGCCCTTCCCGATTTCGCCACCTTCTTCGGTGAGGACCCTTCCGAGAGTGCGGCCGAGGGTGCCGGGGAACGGCCGGAGTCCGAGGCCGAACTGCCCGAGAAGGGCGGCCGCGGCACCCGGGAGGTGCGGGTGGAGGAGGTGCGGGTGGAGAGAGTGAGCATGCACGCGCTCACCCGGCGGGGAATGTCCCGGTGGGAGCTCGAGAAGACCCTCCTCTCTCGCGAGATCGACGAGCAGACCGTCGCCACCGAGCTCGACCGCCTCGAGGGAGTCGGGTTGCTCGACGACGCGGCGCTTGCCGAGACTCTCGTGCGCACCCGGAACGAACGCAAGGGACTCGGTCGCGGAGCGCTCACGGCGGAACTGCGCCGGCGGCACATCGACCAGGAGCACATCGACGCCGCGCTCGAACAGGTGGACGACAACGACGAGCAGTCGCGAGCAACCGAACTCGCGGTCAAACGCGCCTCCCAGCTCAGCTCGTACGATCTCGAGACGGCCAAGCGGCGCCTCACCGCGTTTCTCATGCGCAAGGGCTACTCGTCGTCCGTCGTGCGGGCGGCCACCGACGAGGCGCTGTTGTCGCGCTCCGGCGGGCCGCGGTCCGGCGTTCGATTCCGTTAGGCCGGTTGCGGCGAGCGGAGTCCGACCAGTGAGGCCGGGACATCACCGGCGTTAGGCTGGATCAATCATGACCATGACCGCTCCCGTGCGCCCCGACCTCGAGGCGAAGGCACGCACCTACGAGGTGCGCACCTTCGGCTGCCAGATGAATGTCCACGACTCCGAGCGCCTCAGCGGCTCGCTCGAGGCCGCCGGCTACGTGAAGGCGAACGGCGAGCAGGCCGACGTGGTGGTCATCAACACCTGCGCGGTGCGGGAGAACGCCGACAACAAGCTCTACGGCAACCTCGGCTACCTGGCCTCGGTCAAGCAGAAGCACGAGGGCATGCAGATCGCCGTCGGTGGCTGCCTGGCCCAGAAGGACAAGAACGTCATCCTCGAGAAGGCGCCGTGGGTGGATGTGGTCTTCGGCACCCACAACATGGGCTCGCTCCCGACCCTGCTCGAGCGGGCGAGGCACAACGGCGAGGCGCAGCTCGAGATTCTCGAGTCGCTCGACGTCTTTCCGTCCACCCTCCCGACGAGGCGCGAGTCGACCTACAGCGGGTGGGTGTCGATCTCCGTCGGCTGCAACAACACCTGCACATTCTGCATAGTGCCGGCGCTCCGCGGCAAGGAGAAGGACCGCCGCCCCGGCGACATCCTGGCGGAGATCCAGGCGATCGTCGACGACGGCGCGATCGAGGTCACGCTGCTCGGCCAGAACGTCAACTCCTACGGCGTCGAGTTCGGTGACCGGCAGGCCTTCGGCAAGCTGCTCCGCGCGGCCGGTCAGATCGAGGGCCTCGAGCGCATCCGTTTCACGAGCCCGCACCCCGCGGCCTTCACGGACGATGTGATCGACGCGATGGCCGAGACACCCTCGGTGATGCCGCAACTCCACATGCCGCTGCAGTCGGGATCCGACGCCGTGCTGAAGGCCATGCGCCGCAGCTATCGGTCCGAGAAGTTCCTCGGGATTCTCGACCGCGTGCGCGCCCGCATTCCGCACGCCGCGATCTCGACCGACATCATCGTCGGGTTCCCTGGCGAGACCGAGGAGGACTTCCAGGACACCCTGCGCGTGGTCGAGCAGGCGAGATTCGCCACCGCCTTCACGTTCCAGTATTCGATCCGGGAGGGGACACCGGCCGCGACCATGGACGACCAGGTGCCCAAGGCGGTGGTGCAGGAGCGCTACGAGCGACTCGTCGCGCTGCAGGACCGCATCTCCTGGGAGGAGAACCAGAAGCTCGTCGGCACCGAGGTCAACGTGCTCGTCGGAGCCGAGGGGTCGAAGGATGCGGACACACATCGGCTGTCCGGTCGCGCCGAGGACAGCAGGCTCATTCACTTCGAGGTGACCCCGCACAGCGGGATCCCGCGGCCGGGCGACGTGGTCACGGTGCGCATCTCCGACGCGAAGCCCTTCTACCTGTTGGCCGACTCACTCGACGGAGCGCCGTTGAGCATCCGCCGCACCACGGCCGGTGACGCCTGGGACCGCGCGGACGCGGAGTCCTGTGGCGTGCCGGCTCCCGCCGGTGCCGCGAGCGCACCGGGTCGGGTCTCCCTGGGGCTTCCCGGCCTGCGGGCGGCGACGATCCCGATCTACGACGTCACCGATGGGCAGCGCTAGCGGCCTGCTCGTGGCCGTGGTCGGGGCAACGGGCACCGGCAAGTCGGCCCTCTCCCTCGACCTCGCGGAGGGGATCGCGGCCCTCGGGATGCCGGCGGAGATCGTCAACGCCGACGCGATGCAGCTCTACCGGTGCATGGACATCGGCACCGCGAAGCTGCCGGTGGAGGAGCGGCGCGGTATCGCCCACCACATGCTCGACGTGCTGGAGCCGAGCGACGAGGCGAACGTCGCCGCCTACCAGTCCGATGCCCGCGCCGCGATCGAGGAGGTGCGGGGCCGGGGCGCCATCCCGATCCTCGTCGGCGGGTCGGGCCTGTACGTCTCGTCCGTCGTCTACGACTTCCGTTTTCCGGGCACCGACCCGGTGATCCGGGGGCGGCTCGAGGGCGAGCTCGTCGAGTCCGGGCCCGGCCTGTTGCACGCACGGCTGCGAGAACTCGACCCGGAGGCGGCGGCCGCGATCGGCCCGCACAACGGTCGGCGGATCGTGCGCGCCCTCGAGGTGATCGAACTGACCGGCGAGCCATTCGGCGCGGGTCTCGGCGCGGAGGCCCGCCCGTGGACCCCCACCGTGTCGATTGGGGTGTCAGCGCCCCGGGCCGAGCTCGTGGCCCGGCTCGACGATCGAGTGCGGCGAATGTGGGAGCACGGCCTCGTGGAGGAGGCCGCGGCCCTCGTGGACCGCGGAATCGGGGTGACGGCGTCGCGCGCGATCGGCTACGCCCAGGCCATCGCCGAGGTGCGGGGCGAGCTGACGGAGAGCGAGGCGATCGAGCTGACGGCCGCGCTCACCCGCAAGTACGCCCGCCGGCAGGTCGGCTGGTTCACTCGCGACCCGAACACCACCTGGCTCGCCCACGACGACCCGGAACGGGTGGCCAGCGCCCTGCAACTAGTCTTGAGCAATGCCTGAACTGCTTTTCACCAAGGGCCACGGAACCGGCAACGACTTCGTATTGTTCGCCGATCCCGATGGCCTCATCGACCTCTCGCCGGAGCAGCTCGCGGCGATCGCCGACCGGCACTTCGGCGTCGGCGGCGACGGGATCATCCGGGCGGTGCGGTCGAGGAGCCTCCCAGACGGGGCCGCGGCCCTAGCGGAGGACGAGTCGGCCGAGTGGTTCATGGACTACCACAACGCCGACGGCTCCCCGTCGGAGATGTGCGGCAACGGCATCCGTGTCTACGCGCGCTTTCTTGTGGACAACGGGCTGGTCGAACTCGGAGCGGGGCAGACGATCGCGATCGGTACCCGGGGTGGCGTGCGCGACGTGCAGGGCAACGCCAACGGCTTCCAGGTGGACCTCGGTCGGTGGTCGCTCGACGGTGGCGAACCGCTCGTGCGCGCCAAGAACCTCCAGGTGGCGCGGCCGGGGCTCGGCATCAATGTCGGCAACCCGCACGTCGTCGTGGCGCTGTCGAGTGATGCCGAACTCGATTCGGCCGACCTGAGCTTCATCCCGGTGCTCGAACCGGACGCGCCGGAGGGGGCGAACGTGGAGTTCGTCGTTCCGCTCGAGCCGCTGGTGAAGGACGGCGTGGGGCGCATCCGCATGCGGGTGCACGAGCGGGGGAGCGGCGAGACGCTCTCCTGTGGCACCGGCGCCGCGGCCGCGGCGCTCGCCACGCGTCACTGGGCCGGGCCGGGGGCTCCGAACCAGTGGAAGGTCGAGGTGCCCGGCGGCACGCTCGGGGTGAGGATGTGGGCGGCGGAGGACGGCGAACACGTGTCGCTCAGCGGGCCGGCCGACCTCGTCTTCGAGGGCACCCTGCAGATCTGAGCCTGCGGAGTTCGAGCTAGCGGCGGCGCACCCTCAGCACGCGGTAGCCCTTGTTGGTCGCGGCGCGCACGACGGAGAACTCCGCGGGCAACGTGCCCTCGAGCCAGCGGTGCAGCGAATCCGACCCGAGGTTGCGCTGCACGACGAGCCAGGCATCCGATTCCGGCTCGAGGCGCGGGAGCCACATCTCGAGCATGCTGTGCAGCTCGTCCTTGCCGACCCGAATGGGCGGATTCGAGCGGATGGTCGTGAACTGCACGTCGGCGGGAACATCCGCGGGCTTGCAGGCGTTGATGTTGGTGATGCCCAACTTCTCCGCGTTCAGCCGCACGAGTTGGAGGGCGCGTTCGTTCACGTCCACGGCCCAGACCGTGGCGCGAGGAGATTCGAGCGCGAGAGTGAGCGCGATCGGTCCCCAGCCGCAGCCGAGGTCGAGCAGGTTGCCGCCGGGCGGCGCCGGCGGGGTGTTGGCGAGCAGCACACTCGTGCCCACGTCGATGCGCTCCGGGCTGAAGATGCCGTTCGAGGTGGTGAGATCACGCATTTCGCCGGCGAGCGGAACCCGGATTTGCCGAAAGATGAGTTCACTCTCTGGAGTTTCCGAGAAGTAATGCTCATTGGCCATGGAGAGAAACCTATCGAAATACGAGGAGCTAGGGTTAACCAGATGAGTGAGAGTGAAGGCGTGGAGCCGAACGAGGTCGCAACGGACGGTGCGGACGTGCTCGATCCGATCGATCGCGTGCTAGCGCGGGCGGCATCGTGTTCCGCCGGATTCACGCTGTTCTCGAGCGGCGGGGCACAGGCGCTCCAGACCGAGGCGCTCGGCCACGAGTCCTCGAGCGACGGCGACCAGTTCGACCGGGAAGACCGACAGGCCCTGCGACGGGTCGCCGGACTCTCGACCGAGCTCGAGGATGTCACCGAGGTCGAGTATCGACAGTTGCGCATCGAGCGTGTCGTGCTGATCGGCATCTATGGCCAGGGCAACGCCGCCGAGGCCGAGAATTCCATGCGTGAGCTCTTCGCGCTTGCCGAGACCGCGGGCGCCATCGTGCTCGATGGCCTCCTCCAGCGTCGGGCGACGCCGGACCCCAGCACCTATTTCGGCAAGGGCAAGGCCCTCGAGCTGCGGGATGTCGTGGCGAGCGTGGGCGCCGACACGGTCATCGTGGACAGCGAGCTCGCCCCCAGCCAGCGGCGCGCGCTCGAGGATGTGGTGCGGGTCAAGGTGATCGACCGCACTGCCGTGATCCTCGACATCTTCAGCCAGCACGCCAAGAGCCGGGAGGGCAAGGCCCAGGTCGAGCTCGCCCAGCTCGAATACCTGTTGCCGCGACTGCGCGGCTGGGGCGAGTCGATGTCCCGCCAGGCCGGTGGCCAGGTCGGGGCCGGGAACGGAATGGGAAGCCGCGGACCGGGTGAGACGAAGATCGAACTCGACCGCCGCCGCATCCACACCAGGATGTCCCGCCTGCGCAAGCAGATCCTCGGCTTCAAGCCGGCCCGCGAGGCCAAGCGCGCCAACCGCAACCGCAACTCGGTGCCGTCGGTGGCGATCGCCGGCTACACGAACGCCGGAAAGTCGTCGCTGCTCAACCGCATCACGAGGGCGGGCGCGCTCGTGGAGAACGCGCTGTTCGCCACGCTCGACACGGCTGTGCGCAAGAACGTCACCGAGGACGGCCGCGGCTACACCTTCACCGACACCGTCGGCTTCGTGCGCAACCTGCCTCACCAGCTCGTGGAGGCGTTCCGCTCCACGTTCGAGGAGATCGCGGACTCCGACGTGATTCTGCACGTGGTCGACGCCTCGCATCCGGATCCCGCGAGCCAGCTCGCCACCGTGCGCGACGTGATCGGCGAGGTCGAGGCCCGGCACATCCCCGAGATCGTGGTGTTCAACAAGAGCGATCTCATCGACGACGACCAGCGGCTCGTGCTGCGCGGCCTCGAGCCGAACGCGATCTTCGCGTCCGCCCGCACCGGCGAGGGAATCGATGAGCTGCTGACGGCGATCGACGCGGTGTTGCCCGCGCCCTCGATCGAGCTCGAACTGCTCATCCCGTACGACCGGGGCGATCTCGTCTCCTCGCTGCACGACTACGGCAGGATCCTCGAGACGACGTACGAGGAGAGCGGAACGCGGGTGGCTGTGCTCGTCACCGAGGAGCACGCCGCGGCGCTCCGGCCGTTCTCCGTCGCCCGGGTGCCCGCGTAACACTCGGCAACAGACGCCCCGTCTTGCTAGGCTCGTTTACCACTCGTCCGGGCGTTCCCGGCGAGGGTGCGACAGCCGAGCCCGGCACCCGCCCACAGGAGGCCCTAGGCCTCGCATTTCTGAAAAGAGATGCCCTGTGGGCCCCGGATGCGGGCCCCAGGACATCCACGATGGATTGGATCTGAGGCGTGACGAACACGGAGGCGCACGAACTGGGGCGGGTTCCGTTCTCGTTCGAGCTCTTCCCCCCGCGTTCGGACGCCGCGGAACACAACCTGTGGCACACCATCCAGCAGCTCGCGGCGGCGGGGCCGGACTTCATCTCGGTGACCTACGGGGCCAATGGATCCTCGCGCCAGAGTTCGCTGCACGTGTTGCGGTACATCCTCGAGAACACCTCGGTGAGCCCGCTCGCGCACCTCACCTGTGTCGGCTCCTCTCATTTCGAGGCCAACCGGCTCGTGCGGGAGTTCCTCGATGCCGGCGTGACGAGCTTTCTCGCGCTGCGCGGCGATCCGCCCCGCGGCGCCGTGGAGGGCGACCACTTCCTCGGTGACCTCGGCAGTGCGTCGGAGCTGGTGCAGCTCATCCACCGAGTGCAGACGGAGCGCGCTCAGTACGCGACGCTGCGATCCAGGAGCGCGGGCGGAATCGGCCAGATACCGACGAGCCGCGCCAAGGTGCGGGTTGCCGTCGCGGCCTTCCCGAACGGGCATCCGCGGTCCGTGCGCTCGAACCAGGACATCGACACCCTGCTCGCCAAGCAGGTCTCCGGCGCGACCATGGCCATCACCCAACTGTTCTTCCACGCCGACGACTACCTCCGGTTCGTGGCCGACGCTGTCGCCGCGGGCGTCACGATCCCGATCCTGCCGGGCATCATGCCCGCCACCAACCCGGTTCGACTGTCGCGAATCCTCGAACTCACGGGGGAGCGGCGGCCGGAGAGCCTCGCGAGCCGCCTCGAGTCGACCGAGTCCGTTGAGGAGCAGCACGCGATCGGCGTGGAGCACGCGATCGGGCTCGCCGCCGAGGTTCTCGAGGGCGGGGCGCCTGGGCTCCACCTCTACCCCTTCAACCAGCATCAGGCGGTGTTGTCCGTGCTCGAAGGGGTCGGACTCACCACCGTGACACCATCCACCGCTCGAGCGAACATCAAGGAATCAGCATGACTGCGCCCTCATTCCCCACCGGCAGCATCCTCGGATACCCGAGGATCGGCCGCCGCCGCGAACTCAAGAAGGCCGTCGAGGCCTTCTGGGCCGGCAGCATCACCGCCGAGGAGCTGGAGTCGCGCGCGGCCGAGCTCCGCCGCGTCACCCGCGAACGGCTGGTGTCCCTCGGCCTCGGCGCCACGGACTCCTCGATTCCCGAGGCGTTTTCCTTCTACGACCAGGTTCTGGATGCCGCGGTCACGGTGGGCGCCATCCCCACCCGCTTCGAGTCGCTCGTGGCGACCGACGGCACCATCGACCTGGCCGGTTACTTCACGATCGCCCGCGGCGAGGGCAACAACACCCCGGCCGAGATGACTAAGTGGTTCGACTCCAACTACCACTACCTCGTTCCCGAGATCGGACCGGAGACCGGGTTCCACCTCGCCTCCGACCGGCTGATCCGCGAGGTCGCCGAGGCGACCACCTCCGGCTTCCGCACGCGTCCCGTGATCGTGGGCCCGGTCACGTTCCTCCTGCTCAGCAAGGCGAGCGAGGGTGCCCCGGAGGGGTACCAGCCGCTCGACCGCCTCGACGACCTCCTGCCCGTGTACGCGGAGCTGCTCGCCGCCCTCACCGCGGTGGGCGCAGAGTGGGTGCAGCTCGACGAGCCGGCCCTGGTGAGCGAGAGCATCGAGGTGCCGCGCGACCAGGTGCTTGCGGCCACGAAGCGGGCGTACGACGCCCTCGGCGCCGTGCCGGTGCGACCGCAGATCTTTGTCGCGGCCCCGTACGGCAGCCTCGACGATGCCCTTCCCGTGCTCGGCGAGACCCCGGTCGAGGCGATCGGACTCGACCTCGTGCGCGGTTCGCTGCCCACGGGATTCCGCACAGACAAGACGCTCGTCGGCGGCGTGATCGACGGCCACAACATCTGGCGCGGTGACCTGTCCGCCGCGTTCGACTCGCTCGAGGCGCTCCGTCAGCTCTCGCCGAGCGTCGCCGTCACCTCGTCCACCAGCCTGTTCCACACCCCGCACGACGTCGCCGACGAGCCCCTGCTCGACGAGCGACTGAAGAGCTGGCTCGCGTTCGCCGACCAGAAGGTCGCCCAGATCGCCACGCTCGCGACCGGTCTCGCCGAGGGCAGGGACGCCATCCGGGGGGAGCTGGATGCGGCATCCGCGGCCCTCGCGGACCGCCGGGTCGCCCCGGGCGTGCGCGACGGCGACGTGCGTGCGCGTGCCGCGGCGCTCACCGAGGCCGACTTCGCGCGCGGCGACTACGCCGAACGGCTCGCCGCCCAGGATGCCGCGCTTCACCTGCCCTTCCTGCCGACGACCACGATCGGGTCCTTCCCCCAGACCGGTGGCATCCGCAAGGCCCGGGCGGCCAACGCCCGGGGCGAGATCAGCGAGAACGAGTACATCGAGTTCCTCAAGTCCGAGATCAAGAGCGTCGTCGAGCTGCAGGAGCGGATCGGCATCGACGTGATCGTGCACGGCGAGCCCGAGCGCAACGACATGGTGCAGTACTTTGCCGAGCACCTCGACGGCTTCGCGGTGACCCAGAACGGCTGGGTGCAGTCCTACGGCAGCCGCTGTACGCGCCCGTCGATCCTCTGGGGTGACGTCGCCCGCGACGCGCCGATCACGGTGGAGTGGTCGGCCTACACCCAGAGCCTCACGGACAAGCCGGTCAAGGGGATGCTCACCGGCCCGGTCACGATCCTGGCCTGGAGCTTCGTGCGCGACGACCAGCCGCTCGGCGAGACCGCGAACCAGGTGGCGCTCGCGCTCCGCGACGAGATCGAAGACCTCGAGGCGGCCGGCATCGGCATCATCCAGGTGGACGAGCCGGCGCTGCGGGAGCTGCTGCCGCTCAAGAAGGCCGACCAGCCCACCTATCTCGACTGGTCTGTGCGGTCGTTCCGGCTCGCGACCTCGGGGGTCGCGCCGAAGACGCAGATCCACACCCACCTCTGCTACTCCGAGTTCGGCGTGGTGATCGACGCGATCAACAAGCTCGACGCCGATGTGACGTCGATCGAGGCGGCCCGCTCCAAGATGGAGGTCGTGCCGGACATCCAGCACAGCGGATTCGGCCGCGGCATCGGGCCGGGCGTCTACGACATCCACTCGCCGCGGGTGCCGTCGATCGAGGAGGTCACCGATCTCATCGAGATCGCTCTCGGCTCGATCCCGGAACGCCAGGTCTGGGTCAACCCGGACTGCGGGCTCAAGACCCGGGGTTACGACGAGACCGTCGCCTCACTCACCAACGTGGTCGCGGCGACGCGCGCCGTGCGCGAGAGGGTGCACGCGCACTAGCCGACCGCCCACGCCCGTCGGCTGCGACGTAGTGACGTCGTAGCCGACCGGCCGTAGGGTGGGCGGGTGCCCTTCACGCCGAGCCACATCGCCGCGGTGCTGCCGTTCGTGCGCGTGCCGTTCGCGTCGGCCGCACTCGTGCTCGGCAGCATGGCGCCCGACCTCCCGTTCTTCGTCCCGCTCGGGCTGCATCGCGAACAGACGCATGCCCTCGCGGGAATCGTTCCGTTCGACGTTCCGCTCGCGCTCGGCTGCCTGCTGGTCTGGATTCTCGTCGTGCGCGCACCGCTACTCGACTTCGCGCCGGCCTGGCTGAGACGCCGGATGCCGTCGCCGAGCGCCCTTCCGTCGCACTGGCCGGGCAGGCTGAGGGCGGCGGTCGTCGTTCTGGTGTCTGTGCTGGTCGGCATCGTCACCCATCTGATCTGGGACTCCTTCACCCACGCGGATGGCTGGGCCGTGCTGCGCATCGCGCTGCTTCGCGAGCCGGTCGGGCCCTTCGCGGTCTACCGCTGGGGCCAATACGCCAGCAGCCTCGTGGGACTCGCGATAGTCGCCGCGTGGGCCGCACGCTGGGCGCGCGTGACGCCACCGCACGCGCTGCCGGCGTCACGGCTCTCCGACCGCTGGCGGGTGACGGCCTGGGTCGTCGTCGCCGCGGTCGTCGCCACGATCGCGTTGGGCATCCTGGTCGGCGGCGCCGTCTCCGGCGCCGGTCCGTTCGACCGCACCGTGCTGTACTGGTCGGCGACGCGCTCCCTGTCGGTGGGCGGACTGATCGTGGCGCTCGTCTGCCTGGCCTGGCGGCTGCTTCGCCGCGAGGCGCGCCCGGCCACCGAATCCGGCGAGAGCGTCAGATAGAGCGCAGTACAGCCACGACCTTGCCGAGCAGCTCGGCGTAGTCGCCGAGGATCGGGGCGAACGCGGAGTTGCGCGGCAGCAGCCAGGTGTGGCCGTCACGCTGCTGGAAGACCTTGACAGTCGCCTCTTCGTCGAGCATTGCTGCCACGATGTCGCCGTTCTCGGCGGTCTTCTGCTGGCGCACAACGATCCAGTCGCCGTCGCAGATCGCCGCGTCGATCATCGAGTCGCCCGAGACCTTGAGCATGAAGAGCTCGCCCTTGCCCACGAGCTGGCGGGGCAGGGGGAAGACCTCGTCGATCTGCTGCTCGGCGGTGATCGGGATTCCGGCGGCGATGCGACCGACGAGGGGCACCATCGCCGCGTCTCCGATCGGTGTCGGGTTGTCTGAGACGACCCCGCCCTCCTCCTGCTGGAGGTCGATGAGCACCTCGAGCGCCCGCGGGCGATTCGGGTCGCGGCGAAGGTAGCCGCTCAGTTCGAGCTGGTTGAGCTGGTGGGTGACGCTCGAAAGGGAGGAGAGGCCGACCGCGTCTCCGATCTCGCGCATGCTCGGCGGATAGCCCCTGGTCGCCACGGCGCGCTGGATGAAGTCGAGGATCGCGAGCTGCTTGTCGCTCAGGCTCTTGCGCCGCCGGGTGCCCGGCTTCTCCTGCTGCGGGCCAGCCTCGCGTGGTTCGCTCACGTCGTCCTCCAGGTCGTGTGCGGCGCAGCCGCGGGGCCTCGCCACCCTCAATGTCGGTGGTGTCTGGTTGATTCAGTCCAGACAATCGAAACTGTATCCACCATTTGACCGATAAACAAACATCTGTTCGAGTGTGTCGCAGGTTCTCGGTGTATTGGTCTCGAAGATTGGGGTTGATTATGGCAAGAATCGAAGGTATGTTCGGAACAAAGCTTCGTATCCGGTACTCCCGGCCGAGTGCCGGATACGAAAACCCCGTGATGGGCCCAGTGGGCTCGAACAGTTCAACCGACGGAGCAAGGGAAGGCAGAACGATGAGCACGATCGCAATGAACCAGATGGCATTCGGCACGACGGCACGCGCCGACCGCGCTCCTGCCGTCCACCTGCGGCTCACGCGTCGTGGCCGCGTCGTTCTCACGTCGCTTGCCGCCGTCCCGCTCGTCATCGGCGCTCTGGTCTTCGCCATCAATGGCGGCAGCGCGGTCGCGACCGGGCAGGTCGCCTCCACGTCATTCGACTATGTGACGGTGGAGCCTGGGCAGTCGCTCTGGCAGCTCGCGGAAACCGTCGCTCCGTCGGCCGACATCCGAGACGTCGTAGCCGACATCGTGCACCTCAACCGGCTCGAGAGCACCAACCTGCAGCCGGGGCAGAAGATCGCCATCCCCACGCAGTACTCGCACTAGGCGTAGCACTCGGCCCAGCGCAGCAGCCGGCGGCGCGAGCCGCAGAAGAGCCCCGAACGTCACAGATCCGCTGCGCCCCTAGCATTGACTGGTGGCTTCACTCAGCGATCTCCCCATTCGAGACGACCTTCGCGGTCTCACCCCGTACGGCGCCCCGCAGAAGAAGGTGCGGATAGCGCTCAACGTGAACGAGAACACGCATCCCATCCCCGAGGCGGTCGCCACCGACATCGTCAAGGCCCTCGCCGAGGCCGTGCTCGGAGTCAACCGCTACCCGGACCGCGAGTTCACGACCCTGCGCCACAGCCTTGCCGGCTACCTCGGGCACGGGCTGACGGCAGAGAACATCTGGGCCGCGAACGGCTCGAACGAGGTTCTGCAGCAGATCCTCCAGGCCTTCGGCGGGCCCGGACGCAGCGTGCTCGGATTCCCGCCCACCTACTCCATGCACTCGATCATCGCGGCCGGCACCGGCACGCGCTGGGTGGCGGGGGAGCGTGACGAGGGATTCGAGATCTCTCCGCAGACCGCCGTGCAGTGGATCGAGCGAACCACCCCCGACCTCGTCTTCTTCTGCTCGCCGAACAACCCGACCGGCACCCCGCTCTCGCTCGAGACGATCGCGGCGGCGTACGACGCGACGGACGGCATCGTCGTCGTGGACGAGGCGTACGCGGAGTTCGCGCCCTCGGAGCTGCCGACCGCCCTGACCCTGCTCGAGGGCCGCGAGCGTCTCATCGTCTCCCGCACCATGAGCAAGGCGTTCGCGTTCGCCGGTGCCAGACTCGGATACCTCGCCGCGGACCCGGCCGTTGCCGACGCCCTGCGGCTGGTGCGCCTTCCGTACCACCTCTCGGCCCTCACCCAGGCGGCCGCCGTCGCCGCCCTCGCGCACAGCGGCGAGATGCTGGCGATGGTCGACGACATCAAGGCGCAGCGAGACCGACTCCTGGTCGAACTGCCGAAGCTCGGTTACCCGGCCTGGCCGAGCTGGTCGAACTTCGTGCTCTTCGGCGGTGTGGCCGACCCGCACGCGGTGTTCGAGGAGCTGCTCGACCACGAGATCATCATCCGTGACCTGTCGATTCCCCACCACCTGCGCGTGACGGCGGGCACGGAGGCCGAGACCACCGCCTTCCTCGAGGCGATGGCCGGACTCGGGCCGATCGGCGCCATCGATAGGATTGGGGCATGACCAACCAGCGTGTGGCTCACCTCCGGCGTGAGACGAGCGAGTCGACCATCGAGCTCTCGATCAACCTCGACGGCACAGGGGTCTCGACGATCCACACCACGGTTCCCTTCTTCGATCACATGCTGACCGCGTTCTCCAAGCACTCGCTCATCGACCTCGAGGTGACGGCGAGCGGCGACACGGAGATCGACGTTCACCACACCGTGGAGGACATCGGCATCGTGCTCGGGTCGGCTATTCGGGAGGCCCTGGGCGACAAGGCGGGGATCGCGCGCTTCGGCGACGCGCTCGTGCCGCTCGACGAGGCCCTGGTGCAGGCGGTCGTCGACGTCTCCGGGCGCCCGTTCCTCGTGCACACCGGCGAGCCTGCCGGCTTCGAGTTCCACCTCATCGGCGGCCACTTCACCGGGTCGATGGTGCGGCACGTCTTCGAGGCGATCACCTTCAACGCCGGACTCACCGTGCACATCACCGTTCTGGGCGGTCGGGACCCGCACCACATCGCCGAGGCCGAATTCAAGGCGTTCGCGAGGGCGCTGCGCCAGGCGGTGGCACCGGATGCGCGAGTGAGCGGCATCCCGTCGACCAAGGGTGCCCTTTAATCGTGAGCCAGCCATCCGTCGTCGTGCTCGACTACGGCAGCGGCAACGTCCACTCGGCCGCCAAGGCTCTGGAGGTTGCCGGTGCCCGAGTCGAGCTCACCGCCGACCGCGGCCGGGTGATGGCCGCCGACGGCCTGGTGGTTCCGGGCGTCGGGGCGTTCTCCGCCGTGATGGAGGCCCTCACCGCCGTGCGCGGTGCCGAGCTGATCGACCGCCGACTCGCCGGCGGTCTGCCGGTGCTGGGCATCTGTGTGGGAATGCAGGTGCTCTTCGAGCGCGGGGTCGAGCGGGGTGTGGAGACCGAGGGGCTCGGCGAGTGGCCGGGCGTCGTCACGGAACTGCGCGCGCCGATCCTGCCGCACATGGGCTGGAACACGGTGGAGGCGCCGGGCGACTCGGTGCTCTTCGACGGAATCGCCGACGAGCGCTTCTACTTCGTGCACTCCTACGCGGCCCAGGAGTGGACGCTGGAGACCTCGCCGCCCTTCCCCGGCCCGCGCCTCACCTGGGCGGAACACGGCTCCCGTTTCCTTGCCGCGGTGGAGAACGGCCCGCTCTCGGCAACCCAGTTCCACCCGGAGAAGTCGGGGGAGCCGGGCATCCGGCTCCTCTCCAACTGGGTCTCCTCCCTGCGCATCCACTGACCTCCACAAGCGGCGAGACCGTCGTGCCACCGAAACCCAGAAAGTCACCATGAGCGACCCGACCGATACCCCGCGACTCATCCTGCTGCCCGCCGTCGACGTGGCCGACGGCCAGGCCGTGCGTCTCACCCAGGGGGAGGCGGGCAGCGAGACCGGTTATGGCAGTCCACTCGACGCCGCCGTCGACTGGGTGTCCCAGGGGGCGGAGTGGATCCACCTCGTCGACCTGGACGCCGCGTTCGGGCGCGGCGACAACCGCGACGTGATCCGCGACGTGATCGACAACGTGCGCAGCGGAGTGCAGATCGAACTGTCCGGCGGCATCCGCGACGACGCGAGCCTGGAGGCCGCTCTCGCAACGGGAGCCCGGCGCATCAACCTCGGAACCGCGGCCCTCGAGAACCCGGAGTGGGCGGCGGAGGTCATCGGCCGGTTCGGCGACGCGATCGCGGTCGGACTGGACGTGCGAGGCACCACGCTCGCCGCCCGCGGCTGGACGAAGGATGGCGGGGACCTCTTCGAGGTTCTCGACCGCCTCGAGGCCGCCGGCTGCGCACGCTACGTCGTGACCGACGTCACCAAGGACGGCACGCTTCAGGGACCCAACCTCGAGCTGCTCCGCACGGTCGCGGAGCGCACCGAGAAGCCGGTGGTCGCCTCCGGGGGGATCTCGAGCCTCGACGACCTCGTGGCCCTGCGCGCGCTCGTGCCGCACGGCATCGAGGGGGCCATCGTCGGCAAGGCCCTCTACGCCAAGAAGTTCACCCTCGTCGAGGCGCTGGATGTCGCCGGTCGCTGATGACCGCTGACCCGCGCCCCGCAGACTCCGCCGGCACTCCCTGGGAGGGTCGGCACTTCGATCACAACGCCTTCACCGGCGACGATGGGTCCGCCCCGGGGGTGCTCGTCGACGCGATCGGTCGTTTCCGCGCCGGGCAGGCCGGCGAGGTCGAGGTGATCGAGGCCTTCCGCGCTTCGCGGCTGCTCATCCCGTTGGTCTCCCACCTCGCCGAGGCCGGGGTCGGCGAGCACGGCCTCACCGTCGACAAGAGCGCCGAGCTCGCCATCGTGACGGTGGCCGGGCCCGACGGTCGAGACGTGCTCCCGGTGTTCAGCTCGGTCGAGACCATGCGCCGCTGGAACCCGGTCGCGCGCCCCGTGCCGGCCGATGCTGTGCGGGTGGCCCTGGCCGCGGCCAGCGAGGGAACGGGGCTCGTGGTCCTCGACCCGGCGTCTGACACCGAGTTCGCCATCCGTCGGCCCGCCCTGTGGGCCATCGCGCAGTCGCAGCCATGGCTGCCGAGCTATCTCGACCCCGAGGTGCTGTCCGCGTTCCTCGCCTCGGCGGAGCCCGAGGAGTCGGTCGCCTCGATCCTGCTCGACTCCGGCGATCCCGGCGCCCGGCTCGCCGGCACGGAGCTGCTGGTGCGGCTCGGGCTCCGGCCGGGACTCGACCGCGAGACCCTGGACGCGCTGCTCGCGCGGCTGCAGCAGCGCTGGTCGGAGAGCCAGATCATCGCGGGCCGGGTCGACTCCCTGCGCCTGCAGCTCGCCACCGCCGACTGACCGCCGCCGCCGTCGAACCGCCGCCCGCCCCTTCCGAAATCCATGCAATCCTGGCAACACGCCGCTCAGGTGTGCGCGACACGCGACGTTCCCGCCGAAATGCATGGATTTCGGAAGGCGGAGGGGGCGAGCGGATGCAGCGGGCCGGCTAGTTGACCGGGCCGGTCCACTTCTCGCCGGCGCCCTGCCCGGGTGCGTCCGGAATGGCGGATGCCTCGCGGAACGCGAGCTGAACCGACCGCAGGCCGTCCCGAAGGGCCCTGGCGTGCTGGTCGCCGAGGTCCGGGGCGCTCGCGGTGACGAGGCCGGCGAGGGCGTTGATCAGCTTGCGCGCCTCGTCGAGGTCGAGCTGGGACTCCGGATCGTCGGCGAGACCGCACTTCACGGCCGCGGCGCTGAGCAGGTGGACCGCCACGGTGTTGATGACCTCGATCGCCGGCACGTCCGCGATGTCGCGCGCCGCGTCGTTCTCGGTGAAAGCATGGCTGTGCTGGGTATCGCTCATGGGGAATTCCTCTGTTATGCTGAACGCTGGCTCCGCGGCCTCTACGGCCTCGGAACGAAAGTGGAGATTCTCCCACCCGCGCTTGACCGCTTCTTCAAGGTTACCGGGTTGTTGGTACCCCCTCTGTGTGGTTGGAATCCGGATCGAAAGATCCGGGCGAAGGCCTGCGGAGAGTCCAGGGTGCTGTGCCTGGTGACCGAATCGGGCGCCGGGGCACAAATTTCCTCCTTCGTCGTGAGTCCGACATCCCGTCGAACGGCTCTGGCCGACAGAACTGACTAAGGAGTTACGCATCAGCGATCCCCGTACCAATGACCGAATCCGCGTGCCGGAGGTCCGACTTGTTGGCCCCAACGGCGAGCAGGTCGGTGTAG
>NZ_JAYSJZ010000065.1:0-11463 GCF_043726815.1 Lacisediminihabitans sp. | reverse complement strand
ATTAGCCGTCGGTTCTTTCCACAGGCCGAGTAGCTATTGCACGTATATTGCACGGGCAAGTAAAAACCCCCGGGATCTCAATGATTCCGGGGGTTTTCTCGTGAGCGATACTGGGATCGAACCAGCGACCTCTTCCGTGTCAGGGAAGCGCGCTACCGCTGCGCCAATCGCTCAAACTCTGTATTCAATTTTACTTCTGCGTGCAACTGCGAGGTGGCGACGGGATTTGAACCCGTGTGGACGGCTTTGCAGGCCGCTGCCTCGCCTCTCGGCCACGCCACCATGTTCTGGCGAGGTGGGCAACCCTTTTCAGGACTACGACACCATGAGACTTCGAGCGGATGACGAGATTCGAACTCGCGACCCTCACCTTGGCAAGGTGATGCGCTACCACTGCGCCACATCCGCACTCGCACGCATTCCTGCGTGCTTGGAAGACTCTATCTGATGCTGCGGGAGAGAGCCAATCCAGATTGGTGCGTGTCGCCCAACCGAGGCAATTTCGGCCGCATTCCGGGGTTGCCGGGGGTCGTGTTTCTGAACAGGGTCGCGGATATGGCAGGATTGTGCACGGCGGGCGATTGGCGCAGTTGGTAGCGCGCTTCCTTCACACGGAAGAGGTCATCGGTTCGAGTCCGGTATCGCCCACAACACGGTCCCCTGCGGTGGTGGCTGAGGTCCCAGCCCCCCAGGGAGCACGATGCAGAGCCTCGCCAGCCGACTCGTCGCCCTGGCGATCGTGCTTCGCGGGTCCAAACGTCGGTTCAGTTCCGCGGATCTCACCCGCCGCCAGATCGCCCGGCTGCAGTTGAACCCGGCGAGATTCGCTCCCCCGCAGCGGCTGTTCCGCGGTCTCGACGTGACCGTGAGCACCAGATCGGGCTGGCCGGTCTACCAGATCGCCCCTCGCGGACTCGACTCGCGACGCCGTGCGATCTACCTGCACGGCGGTGCGTACGTCTACGAGATCGTCGCTCAGCACTGGCAGCTCATCGCCGACCTCGCCCGCAGCACAGACACCCGCTTCATCGTGCCGATCTATCCGCTGGCGCCCTCGGCCACGGCGTCGGCGATCGTGCCTGCCGTCGCCGACCTCGCCGAGGAACTGATTCGGGACGTCGGCGCCGAGAACCTCAGCATCCTCGGCGACTCGGCCGGGGGCGGCATGGCTCTCGCCGTCGCACTGCAGCTGCGGGACCGCGGGGCTCCCCCACTGCGAGCAACCGTGCTCGTTTCGCCCTGGCTCGACATCAGCGGCACCGACCCGGCTCTCGCCGTCATCGCACCACGTGACCCGTGGCTCGCCGTTCCGGGCTCCCACGCGGCGGGCGAGATCTACCGGGGTGAGCTGTCAGAGGACGACCCGATCGTCAGTCCGATCCACGGCGACCTCGCCGGGCTCGGCCCCGTCACGATGTTCAGCGGCACCCGCGACATCCTGAACGCCGATGCCCGACGGCTCGTTCGATTGGCCGGGCAGGTGGGAATGACCGTGGACTACCACGAACAGCCCGAGATGATCCACGTCTACCCCCTGCTGCCGATCCCGGAAGCGAAGACGGCCAGGGCCGTGATTCGCGCAGCCATCACGCGCTGAGCACCGCCGGCTCGACCTCCGGGCCGCTGAACTGGGTGAGCACGCCCGGCGAGTAGAGCACGGAATCCGGCGGCCGGGCTGAGATGCCCGGCAGGCCGCTCGCGGCGAGCAACTCGTCGTGCAGCGACACCAGCTCGGCCTCGAAGAGCGGCCAGGGCGGATGCCGGTTGGCCATTACCAGCGTGCGGCCACCGCGGCGCACGAAGAGCCGCCACCGGGCGGTTAGGAAGTCGGCGAGCGGATCGTCGACGACCCGAACATCGGATGGCCGGCTCACGACCCTCGAGACCGGCGCCTGCCGCGAGTGCCGGCGACTCGAGTAGCGCAGCTCGTCGCCGACGCGGTCGAAGCCGGCCGCCGCCCAGAAATACGGGATCGAGTATGCGGCGCGCGCGCCGAGCACCGCCGCCAGCCGGGACGCCTCGAGCGAGCTGAACACCACGCCGCGGCGACCCTGGGCATCGACCGCGTAGAGCCGCACGTTCACCTCGGTGAAAGCGCCGAAATACGGCACCGGCGGGCCGCCGAGCACCGCAGTGCTGGCCATCCGGAACGGGATGAGACCCACCCAGGAGCTGCCGTCGAAGACGTCGGGAACGACGCCGGCGGGCAGGAGCGGCGCCACCAGGGCGGCATCCACCCGCCAGTGGATGAAGGTGAGGTCGGCCCAGAACTGTTCGAGAATCGCCCGGCCGGGCAGCACGGGTGCGGTCTGCGAGATGGACTCCACCCGCCAAGACTAAGCCCGGCGGGCTCCGGGCTCTCCGGGCAGGGATGCGGAGGCCCGCGATGATCCGATCCGGCGGAGCAGTGTCCAGAGGATCGCGCAGACCACGAACGACCAGACCGCTGCCGCGATCACCGCCAGCGCCTGCCCCATCAGCACCTCGGGCTGGCCGGTGTAGATGAAGCTCACGTCGGTGGCGAGCCCCCCGATCAGCACGAGGCCGATGGCCGCGCCGAGGCTCAGGGTCGGCAGAAGACCGTCGGAGCCGCGTCGTGGAAGCAGCAGACACACCGCTCCGCTCAGCGCGCCGACGACCACACCGATGGCCGGCTCGAGGTTCGCGCAGGCGGGGGTCGCGGCCGCCAGCCCGCCCACGAGGCCCGTCACGAGGCCGAGCGGAGTGTTCGCGCGATCCCGCACCCTCTCGACGAGGGCGCCCGCGAGGGCCCCGGCCAGCGGCATCAGGAGCGCGTTGAGCATGATCAGGGGGGTGTGCGAGTCGATGGCGAGCTCGAGACCGACGAGCCAGCCCAACCACGCGGCCCACATGGCGAGCGTCGGCCAGAGCACCCGCCCCCACGGTTCGACCGGAGCGGCGACCCGCGCCCCCGCCCGCCGCTCGATCCAGAGCACGGCCATCCCGCCGCTTCCCGCCGCCACGAGGGCCGGCAGGGCCGCCCCGATGTCGATGAAACCGAGGCCGGTGCCGAACGGGTCGAACCAGGTGCCGAACACCGTCGCGAGGGCCGGAAGCGCGATGAGGGCGGTCGCGAGGGCGGCGAAGACCAGCACGGGCGGGGAGAGCGTGGCAGCGCGCCGGATGGGCGACGTGACGACCACGGCGAAGAAGGCCCCGAGGGCGGCGATCGGGGCGATGTACAGGGGCGCGAAACCGGGCGGCCGCAGGGCGACGAGCACGAGCCCCGTCGCGGCGCCGATCGCCGCGATCACGGCGACACCCGACCAGATCCCGCGTGAGCTGCGGCCGGAGAGTCGGTTCTGCAGCAGCGTGAAGAACGCCCCGGACGCGAGAATGGCGACCGCACCGAGCACGCTCAGCCACACGCTGGTCGTGGTCATGGCATCCTCTCGTGGCCGGCCCCCTGGATCGTCACAGGGCTAGTCTCACACGCCCCGTGACGCAGCGCGGGGTGCCGCCCCGAAAGGACGGCACCCCGCGTGCTGTGATTCTCTGGGTCAGACCGATTCGAGCGCGTAGCCCTCTTCGCCGTGGACGATGGTGTCGACGCCGGCGACCTCATCCTCGTTGGTGATGCGGAAGCCCATGGTCTTCTGGATGATCCATCCGATCGCGTAGGCCAGCACGAAGGAGTAGATGCCGATGCCGAACCCGGCCAGGGCCTGAACTCCGAGCTGCTTGAAGCTGCCCGTGTCGATGAGGCCGATTCCGCTTCCGAAGATGCCGATGTACAGCGTACCGAGCAGACCGCCGACGAGGTGGATGCCCACGACGTCGAGCGAGTCATCGAAGCCGAGCTTGAACTTGAGGTCGATCGCGAAGGCACACACCGCACCGGCGAGCAGTCCGAGCACGATCGCCCAACCCGGGGTCAGGATGTTGCAGGCGGGGGTGATCGCCACGAGACCGGCAACGGCTCCCGAAGCGGCACCGATCGATGTCGGCTTGCCGTCCTTGATCTTCTCCACGATCAGCCAGCCGAGGATGGCGGCGGCCGGGGCGGCGAGGGTGTTGATCCAGGCGATGGCGGCGACTCCGTCGACCGCGGCCTCGGAACCGGCGTTGAATCCGAACCAGCCGAACCAGAGCAGCGCGGCGCCGAGGAGGGTCAGCGGAACGTTGTGCGGCTTGGACAGGCCCTTCTTGAAGCCGACCCGCTTGCCGAGCACGAGCGCCAGTGCCAGACCGGCCGCACCCGCGTTGATGTGAACGGCGGTGCCACCGGCGAAGTCATTCACGCCGAGTACGTGGGGCGCCCAGCCGTCAGTGAGGTTGAACACCCAGTAGGCCACCGGGAAGTAGACCACGGTCGCCCAGACACCGGCGAACACCATCCACGCCCCGAACTTGGCGCGGTCGGCGATCGCGCCGGAGATGAGGGCCACGGTGATGATGGCGAACGTGGCCTGGAAGCCGGCGAAGGCGAGACCGTTGAGGTCGGCCGACATGGCGCCACCCTTGCCGATTCCGACAAGCTTGCCAAGACCCAACAGACCGGAGGGGTTTCCGAGCCAGCCGGAGATGAGCGGCGGGCCGAAGGAGAGACCATAGCCGTAGAGCACCCAGAGCACTCCGATGAGGCCCATGGCGCCGAAGCTCATCATCATCATGCTGATGACGCTCTTGGCCCGCACCATGCCGCCGTAGAAGAAGGCGACGCCGGGGGTCATGATCAGAACGAGGGCTGCGGCCACGAGGAGCCACAGGGAATTCAAGTTGAGCGTGATGCCGTCAGTAGTGGCATTCGTTAGGACCGACAATGCGACCATGGGTTGGGGTTGCCTCTCTCTATTTCACAGGGCTCCCGTCGGCGTCTGCTCTCGATCGGCTCAACGGGCCGCCGATCTGATCCGCCTCGGGATGGGGCTAGTTTGGTGGGCCGACATTTCCGCAGCGCTGTCACCGTGTTTCACCCCTGTTACGCCCGTGGCGTGAATGTAAACATCGTGTTTCGCCGATCCGTGGATCCGCCTCGTAATCGAGTCAGGGCCGCCCGGGTGACCCCCGTAGACTCGAATGCGTCGACTGGAGGCCGGTGAAAATCCTGAGAAGCGAGCGCTACGCGGCCTTCCTGCTCCTCGGCGCTGCAGTTCTCGGGGTGATTCTGGCGAACACCGCCTGGGGACCCGCGCTCCAGCACGCCAAGGACTTCCCCCTCGAGATCCCCCGGCTCGGACTCCATCTGACAGTCGGGGACTGGATCAAAGACGGACTGCTCGCCGTCTTCTTCTTCATCGCCGCGATCGAGCTGCGGCACGAACTCGCCCACGGCGAGCTCAACAGCGCGCGCAAGGCCCTGGTCCCCACCGTCGCGGCGGTCGGCGGAGTGATCGTGCCGGCCATCATCTTCCTGATCGTGGTGCGCGACCCCGCGCTGTCGGTCGGCTGGCCCATCCCCACCGCCACCGACATCGCCTTCGCGCTCGGGGCGCTCGCCCTCGTCGGCCGCGCGCTGCCCTCGCGGGTGCGCGCGCTGCTGCTCGCGCTTGCCGTGATCGACGACCTGATCGCCATCATCATCATCGCCGTCTTCTTCACCAGCGACCTGCAGCCGATTCCGCTACTCGCGGCCGTTCCGGTCGTGCTGCTCTTCGGCTGGCTGAGCGCCCGGGCGCGCTCGGCGCCGATCGTCGCGCTGCTGATCGTGCTGGGGATCGCCGCCTGGGTGCTCGTGCACCTGTCGGGCATCCACGCGACGATCGCCGGCGTCGCCCTGGGGCTCATCATGGCGGGGAAGAGCGCCGGCAAGACCCGGCACGCCCTCGAACCCGTGAGCAACGGCTTCATCCTGCCGGTCTTCGCGTTTACGGCGGCGCTCGTCGCGCTGCCCGCGGTGGGCATCGCCAACCTGAGCCCCGTGTTCTGGGCGATCGTCATCGCCCTGCCGGTCGGCAAGCTCATCGGCATCACCGGCGGGGCGGTGATCGCCACCGCCATTGCCGGCCGCGGCGGTCCGAAGGGCATCCCGCTCGGGGACATCGTGGCGGTGGCCGGCCTGGGCGGAATCGGATTCACCGTGTCCCTCCTCATGAACGAACTGGCCTACGACCACGACCACGAGATCGCCGTGGAGGGAACCCTCGCCGTGCTCGTCGCCTCGGTGATCGCGGCCGTGATCGGTGTCTCCCTCACCGCCGCGCGCTCCCGCCACTACCGCTCGCGGCGAGCGAAGGCCTGAACCCGGGCTCTCTCCCACGGAGGGAGAAACCCCCTGGGGCGGGCGAAACCTCCTCGCGGAGGGGGACGCGCCTCCCGCCGCCACGCTGTATCCCCGCCAACGCGTGCGGTATCTCCCGCCGCGAGCGGGTTAGAGGTGACCAGCGGTGAGGGCGATGAGTCGCGAGGTGGCCCGCAGGTACTTCTTGCGGTAGCCGCCGGCGAGCATCTCCTCCGGAAAGATCTCGTCGAGCGGTGTTCCGGTCGCGATGATGCGCACCTGGGCGTCGTAGAGCCGGTCGACGAAGGCGACGAAGCGGAGGGCATCCGTCTGGTTGGCGAGCTCGTGCACGTCGGTGAGCGCGATCGCGTCGAGTCCATCGACGAGCTTGAAATAGCGGGACGGATGCACGGAGGCGAGGTGCCGCACGGCATCGTCGAAGCCGTCGACGGTGATCTCGCCCTCCACTCCCGCGATCGCCGCGTCGAGGTCGCCATCCGCGACGGTTGCCGCGTGCCCCTCGAAGTGACGGCGGCGGTAGTCGAGTCCGTCGATACGGAGGGTGGTGAAGCGCGCGGCGAGGGCGTCGATCTCCCGCAGGAAGTCCTGAGCCGCGAACCGGCCCTCGCCCAGGGCGTTCGGCGGGGTGTTCGACGTCGCGGCGATCCTCGATCCGGAGGCCACGAGGTCGGACAACAGCCGCGACATCAGGCGGGTATCCCCCGGGTCGTCGAGTTCGAACTCGTCGATGCAGATGATGGAGGCGCCCTTGAGCAGGGCCACGGTCGGCGCGTAGCCGAGCGCGCCCACCAGCGCGGTGTACTCGATGAACGTTCCGAAGTACTTGCGGTCGGGCATCAGGTGCCACAGTGCGGCGAGGAGATGGGTCTTGCCCACGCCGAAACCGCCGTCGAGATAGACCCCCGGGAGCGCGGCCGGGGCGCGGCGGCGGGAGAAGAGGCCGCCCGATCGTCCGGAGTCCGCGGCGAAATTGCGGATCGCGGCGACCGCAGCCCCCTGCGACGGGAAGTCGCGATCGGGCCGGTAGGAGTCGAGCGTGGCCGACTGGAACTGGCGCGGGGGCACGAGCTGCTCCACGATCTCGGTGCCGCTGAGCGTCGGGTGACGATCCAGCAGACTCTCCGGATTCGACAGTCCGAGGAAACCCTGGTCAGCGCTCACTCGTGCCTCGCCCCTGCCTTGAAATCCGGTCCCGAAATTGTGTCGAACTCTTACGAGGGGCCACCTGGAGCCTCGCGCAGTGCGTAGATTCGTCACGGGTACTTCTCAAGCCTAGCTGCCCGCAAACACGCACACCGTCGCCCGCACGAGGCGTCAACTGGAGGTTCTTCATGACCGTCGAGGTCGATCCATCCCCGAAATTCGCCGAGTACGCCCACCCGGAGCGGCTCGTGAGCACCGAGTGGCTCCAGGCGCGGCTCGGCACCCCCGGCCTCGTCGTCGTCGAATCGGATGAGGACGTGTTGCTCTACGAGACCGGCCACATCCCCGGCTCCGTCAAGATCGACTGGCACACCGACCTCAACGACCCGATCGAACGCGACTACATCAACGGCGAACAGTTCGCGAAACTGGTGGGATCGAAGGGCATCTCCCGCGACTCGACGGTCGTGATCTACGGCGACAAGAACAACTGGTGGGCCGCCTATGCGCTGTGGGTGTTCACCCTGTTCGGCCACGAGGATGTGCGGCTTCTCGACGGCGGCCGAGCCAAGTGGGAGGCCGAGGGCCGCGAATACACCACGGATGCCCCGGCCGTCTCCCCCGTGGACTACCCGGTCGTCGAGCGGGACGACGCGGCCATCCGCGCCTTCAAGGTCGACGTGCTCGCGCACTTCGGCAATCCGCTCATCGACGTGCGATCCGTGGAGGAGTACACCGGCCAGCGCACCACCATGCCCGCCTACCCGGAAGAGGGCGCGCTCCGCGCCGGCCACATCCCCACCGCGCAGAACGTGCCGTGGGCGAAGGCCGTTGCCGAGGACGGCGGGTTCAGGCCCCTGGCAGAACTCGACTCCATCTACCGCGACGGAGCCGGGCTGCGCGACGGCGACGACGTGATCGCCTACTGCCGCATCGGCGAACGCTCGAGCCACACCTGGTTCGTGCTCACCCACCTGCTCGGCTTCCAGGGGGTGCGCAACTACGACGGATCCTGGACCGAGTGGGGCTCCGCCGTGCGCGTGCCGATCGTCAAGGGCGTCGAACCCGGAGCGGTGCCCGCCGCCCGCTAGTCCTCCCGGTCACGCGGCGGGAGACGGCGCGGTGGGATACTGGAGAGCCATGACAGAACGCGATCTCCCCGACTCTCTCATCCAGATCCAGGACGACTTTCTCGAACTCGACCAGCGCGACCGGCTGGTGCTGCTGCTGGAGTTCGCGAACGAACTCCCCGAGCTCCCGCCCCGCTACGCCGAGCACCCCGACCTGTTCGAACGGGTGGAGGAGTGCCAGTCGCCCGTCTACATCTTCGTGGAGGTGGACGACGACCGGATCGTGCACCTGTTCGCGACGGCGCCCAAGGAGGCTCCGACCACCCGCGGGTTCGCCTCCATCCTGGCGCAGGGGCTCAGCGGCCTCACCGTGGAGCAGGTGCTCGACGTGCCAGACGACTTCCCGAACACGATCGGGCTCACCGAGGCGGTCAGCCCCCTGCGCATTCGCGGCATGACGGCGATGCTCGGGCGCACCAAGCGGCAGATCCGGGAGAAGATCGCCGCGTGATCCTCACGCGCGTCTTCCCCGAGCCGGGCGAACCGATCGACACGGATGGGGCGGATGCGCGGGAGCGACTCGCGCTCCTCTATGAGCCCGGCGCCCGGCGCTGGCTGCGACTCAACCTCGTGGCGAGCGTCGACGGCAGCGCGGCGGGATCCGACGGCACCTCGGAGTCGCTGAGCAATCGCGCGGACCGCAAGATCCTGGGCGTGATCCGCCGTCACAGCCAGGTGGTGCTGGTCGGCGCGGCGAGCGTGCGCGCGGAGGGCTATCAGCTCCCGCGCACCGTGCCGCTGGCCGTGGTGACGAGCAGCGGCGACCTCGCCGGCCATCGCCTCTCGCCGCAACTCGCGCCCGATCGACTGATCGTGTTCTGCCCGGCGGGTGCCGAGACCGCCGTTCGGGAGTCCCTGGGAGAGATCGCCGCCCGCATCGTCACCCTCCCGGACGTCGGCGGCCGGCTCGAGGCGGCATCCGTCGTCGGTTCGCTTGCCGACCTGGGCTTCGACCGCGTCGTCTGCGAGGGCGGTCCGACCCTCGCCGCCCAGCTTCTCGATGCCGGCCTCGTGCACGAGCTCTGCCTGTCGACGAGCCCGCGGATCGGCGGCGGCAGGCTGCGCCTGCTGGGCGACCGTGCGATCGAGGAGAGGGCCCTCGAGCTCAGGCAGCTGCTGGTCGACGACGGCGGCGGGCTCTACGCGCGCTGGCTGCTTGCCGGGAGCTGACTCGCGGTCAGTCGCCGCGCACCGCGAGCGGCGCGGTCGCCAGCCAGTGCGCGATGGCGGCATTCCACCGCGGCGGGTCGTAGTTCCACAGCTTGGTGTGGCGCGCCCCGCTGAACGACTCGAAGGTCACGATGTCCGGCCTCGCCTCGGCGAGTGCTCGGGACGCGGTCGACGGGACGAACCCGTCATCGTCGCTGTGCATGAGCAGGATGGGCAGGTCTAGTTCGTCTGACCGACGAACGAAGTCGAGCCGGCCGATGTCGATCGCCGCGCTCTGCCCCGTGAGACGCCTCGCCCACTCGCTGCCGATGAGGGAGATCACGCCAGACCACACCGGGCCGGGCAACCCCAGAAGCGTGCCCTGGAAGCGCAGGGCCGTCACCCAGTCCACGACCGGAGAGTCGAGCACGAGACCGCGCACGACTCCCGCGAGAGGGGAGCGGGTAACCGCCTGCAGCACCGTCGCCCCGCCCATCGACCAGCCCATCAGCACGACATCCGTCGCCCCGTGGTCGAGGGCGTACTGGATCGCGGCCTCCACGTCGCGCCATTCGGTGTCCCCGAGCCCGTACCGTCCGTCGAGGCTCGGTGGTGCATCGCCATCGTTGCGGTAGGAGATGAGAAGCGAGGTGTAGCCGGCGTCGCGGAAGACCGGGACCGCCCGGATCGTCTCGGCACGACGCACGGCGCGCCCGTGAACCTGGATCACCCAGCGAGTGCTCGGACCCGCGGCCGGCACGAGCCAGGCCGGTGCCGGTCCGAACTCGGTCGCGATCGCCACGTCCTCCACCGGCACCCCCAGTTCGGCCGGGGTCAGGAAGAACCAGCCGCTGATCCGTCCTCGAGTCGCCTTCGTCAGGTCGCCGGAATCGACCGAGATCACCCGCCGGGTGACCGTGTGTCCCGACCGGGCGATGATCTCGCCGAGCTTGGCGTGGCCGGTCTCCGCCGCGAACCAGAAGCTGTATTCGCCGGGAAGCAGGGCATCCGCCGTGTCATCGAGGGTGATCGTGGAGGCCGCCAGGTCCACCGACAGCACCACAACGTCTTCCGGCCGGCGTCGCGGCGGCGTCACCACCGTGCGGGCGACCACCACCGTGAGCACGCTCGACGCGACTGCGGCCAGGCTCACCGCGGCCCCCGCGGCCAGCAGGCTCGCGGTCAACCAAGGGAAGCCCCGGACGGCGTGCCTTCGAGAATCTGCCACAGTCGAACTTTAGTCTTCGGTCGTGCCCGAAAAACCCGCAGGACAATCGGTGCCGGCCGCCTTCACCGCCGCGCTCCATTCTGTTCGCCGCGCCCGACTGCGCTCGGAGCTCACGCTCACCGAGATCCCCGCGCCCGGCAATCTCGCGCCGTACAGCATCGCGCTCGCGGCGGATGTGACGCCCGCCCGTCACGAGGCGGACTCCGACCTCGGCACCGGCCGATTCATCCTGCTCTACGACCCGAGCGAGCCGGAGGCATGGGGCGGTCCCTTCCGCATAGTCTGCTTCGCCCAGGCACCACTCGAGACTGACATCGGGCTCGACCCGTTCCTCGCCGACGTCGCCTGGTCCTGGCTCGTGGATGCGCTCGACGCCCGGGGCGCCAAGTACATGGCGGCCTCCGGCACCGCCACCAAGATCCTCTCCACCGGTTACGGCGAGCTCGCCAGCCAGGGCGACGGTGCCCAGATCGAGCTCCGGGCCTCCTGGAGCCCCCTCGACCACGACATCACCGCACATGTGGAAGGCTGGGGTGAGTTGTTGTGCATGCTGGCGGGCCTCCCGCCGGCCGTCGAAGGAGTCAGTTTGCTAGCGGCGCGTCGAGCTGCAC
>NZ_JAYSJZ010000064.1:0-79967 GCF_043726815.1 Lacisediminihabitans sp. | reverse complement strand
CCCTCGTGGTGCCGCTGTTCGTCGAAATCTCCGCGATCGGGCTGTACGACAACCCGGTGTCGGTGATCCTGACGAGCTCGTTCTACCCGTTCGGGGTCTTCCTCGCCTACATCTACTTCTCGACGTCGATCCCGACCGAGATCTATGAGGCGGCAAAGGTCGACGGAGCCGGCGAGTTCACCACCTTCTTCCGCATCGCCCTGCCGCTCTCCAAGGGACTGTTCGGCATGCTGGCGTTCTTCAGCTTCAGCGCCGCGTGGGTGAACTACTTCCTGCCCTACGTGCTGTTGCAGTCGCAGGAGAACTTCAACCTCTCCGTGGGGCTCGGGTTCCTGTTCACCTCCAGCCCGGCGCTGAACCCCTTGAATGGTGCGCAGCAGAGCCTCATCGGCCGCCCCGAAATCGCGTTGGCCAGCCTGTTCCTCGCCATCCCGATCTTGATCGTATTCATCGCCTCCTCGCGCCTGCTTGTTCGCGGCGTGCTTGCCGGCGCGGTGAAGAGCTAAGGAGTTTGACAACGAATGAGTAGCGTCACCAGCATCCGCACCGTGGACATCAGGTTCCCCACCTCGATCTTCCTGGACGGCTCGGATGCCATGAATCCGGACCCCGACTACTCGGCCGCCTACCTGGTGGTCGAGACCGATGCCGACGACGGCCTGCACGGCGCGGGATTCGTCTTCACCATCGGGCGAGGCAACGACATCCAGTCCAACGCGATCGAAGTGTTGGCCAAGTGGTTCGTCGGCCGCGATGTCGAGGAGCTCCTCGGCGACATGGGCGCGACGTGGAAGGAGATGCTGCACGACTCGCAGTTGCGCTGGCTCGGGCCGGAGAAGGGCGTGATCCACATGGCGATCGGCGCCGTCATCAACGCGCTCTGGGACCTGCGGGCGAAGCGTGCCGGCCAGCCCCTCTGGCAGCACCTCGCCTCCCTGTCACCGGAGGAGACCGTGGACCTCATCGACCTGCGCTACCTGAGCGACGCCCTCACCAGGGAGGAGGCCCTCGAGATCCTGCGGGCCGGAAAGATCGGCGCCGAGCAGCGGATGAGCGAACTCCTCGAGAAGGGCTACCCGGCGTACACGACGGGGCCGGGCTGGCTCGGCTACAGCGACGAGAAGCTCGAACGACTGGCCCGAGAGGCCGTCGCGGACGGGTTCACCCAGATCAAGCTCAAGGTCGGAGCCGACCTCGACGACGACAAGCGGCGACTCGCCCTCGCCCGCCGCACGGTGGGGCCGGGCTTCAGGATCGCGGTGGATGCCAACCAGCGGTGGGACGTGGACGAGGCCGTGGAGTGGATGAGCCAGCTCGCCGAGTTCGACCTGGCCTGGATCGAGGAACCGACGAGCCCGGATGACGTGCTCGGGCATGCGGAGATCGCCCGCCGGCTCGCCCCGATGCCGGTGGCCACCGGCGAGCACGTGCAGAACCGGATCATCTTCAAACAGATGCTGCAGGCCGGATCGCTCGAGGTGCTGCAGATGGACGCCTGCCGGGTGGGCGGGGTGAACGAGAACATCTCCATCCTTCTTCTCGCGGCCAAGTTCGGCGTTCCGGTGATTCCCCACGCGGGCGGGGTCGGGCTGTGCGAGACCGTGCAGCACCTCTCGATGTACGACTTCGTGGCCGTGTCGCGCACGATGGAGGGACGCATGATCGAATTCGCCGACCACCTGCACGAGCACTTCGTCACCCCGGCATCCATCGTCGGCGGCCGCTACCGGGCACCCACCGCCCCCGGGTCGGGAGCCGAGATCCTCGAGGAGTCGATCGGGGTGTGGAGCTTCCCGGCCGGCACCGGCTGGGCCGAGCTCGAGGTCGCCGAGGTGGTCGGCTGATGCTGAGATTCCTGCGAATCGGCGAGGCCGGGGCCGAGATCCCGGCGGCACTGGATGACGACGGCGTGCTCTGGGACCTCTCGTCGCTGACCCCCGACATCGACGGCGACTTCCTCGCCTCCGGTGGGCTGGATGTCGCGGCCGCGGCCGTGGCGGCCGGCGCGCTGCCCGTCATCGACGATCCGGCCGACGGCAGCGGTCTGCGCATCGGGGCACCGGTCGCCCGCCCCCAGGCGGTGATCTGCGTGGGAATGAACTACGCGGCCCACGCGGCGGAGTCCGGGTCGGAGCCGCCCACCCGCACGGTGATCTTCTTCAAGCATCCGAACACCGTCGTCGGCCCATTCGACCAGGTGCTGATCCCGCCGGGGTCGACGAAGACCGACTGGGAGGTGGAGCTCGCGGTCGTGATCGGCACGCGCGCCCGTTACCTCGCGTCTCCGGCCGAGGCGCTGGCCCACATCGCGGGCTTCGCGGTCTCGAACGACGTCTCCGAGCGTGAGTATCAGATCGAGATCTCGGGCGGCCAGTGGAGCAAGGGCAAGAGCAGCGAGACCTTTAACCCGCTCGGACCGTGGCTGGTGCGCCCATCCGACATCGGTGACGGCTCCGGCCTGCGCCTGCGCTCGTTCGTGAACGGCGATCCGCGCCAGGACTCGTCGACCTCCGACCTGATCTTTGACGTCGCGCAGGTGGTCTACGAGCTCAGCCAGTACATGGTGCTCGAGCCGGGCGACCTCATCAACACGGGAACCCCGCAGGGGGTCGCGCTCAGCGGCCGATTCCCCTACCTCCGGCCGGGGGACGTGGTCGAGTGCGAGGTCGCCGGACTCGGTCGACAGCGCCAGGTGGCCGGACAGGGGCGATCGTGAGCCGCCGGGCGCTGGGCCGCGGCGGGCTCGAGGTCGGCTCGTACGCGTTCGGCGTCGCCCCGCTCGCGAACCTGGGGCACGAGGTCACGGATGAGGAGGCGGCCACCGCCCTCGAGGCGGCCTGGTCGGCCGGGGTGCGCTACTTCGACACGGCGCCGCACTACGGCCTCGGACTGGGGGAGCGCCGGCTCGGGGCGTTCCTCGCCACGAAGCCGCGGGACGAGTTCATCCTCTCCACCAAGGTCGGACGAGTGCTCGTCGAGAACCCGCTCGGCGTGCAGCCGGACGACGAGGGATTCGACGTGCGGTCGCCGCTGGTGCGTAGGCGCGACTACAGCGCGGACGGGGTGCGGCGATCCCTCGACGACAGCCTCGAACGGCTGGGGCTCGATCGCATCGACGTGGTGTTCGTGCACGACCCTGACGAGTTCTCTGCCGAGGCCATGGACGGCGCGTTCCCGGCCCTCGACCAGTTGCGCCGCGAGGGCGTGATCGCCTCCTACGGCGCGGGCATGAACCAGAGCGCGATGCTCACCGACTTCGTGCTCAACACCGACCTGGACGTGGTGATGTGCGCCGGCCGGTACACCCTGCTCGAGCAGGGTGCCCTCGACGACCTGTTGCCGGCGGCCTCCGCCCGCGGGGTCTCGGTGGTCGCCGCGGCGGTGTTCAACTCCGGCCTGCTGGCCAGGGACCGCCCGGCGCCCGGCACCACCTACGACTACGCCCCGGCGTCGGCGGAGCTGCTCGCCCGGGTCGGGGCGATCGCCGACGTCTGCGAGGCCAACGGCGTCTCGCTGCCGGCGGCCGCCCTGCAGTTCGCCCTCGGACATCCGGCGGTCGCGACGGTGTGCACCGGCGCGCGCTCGGCCGAGCAGGTTCGCCGCAACGCGGGTCTCTTCGACCTGACCATCCCCGATTCGCTCTGGGCCGACCTCGCCTCGGCCGGCCTGCTCCGAGCGGACGCGCCACTCCCCACGAAAGAGAAGACTCCATGATCATCACCGCCGTCGACGTCGTTCGGGTTGCGGTTCCCGCGTACGACCCCCCGTTCGTCTGGCGGGCGGGGCTCCCCGGCTCCGAGCCGGCGGCGGATGGCGCCTGGCTGGTGATCCGCACCGATGCGGGAGTCACGGGACTGGCCTTCGCCCTGCGAGGTGCGATGCTGCAGGATGTCGTCGACCGCCGCATCCGGGCGGAGCTTGTGGGCCGGGATCCGATCGCTCGCGAACTGCTCTGGGATCGCATGTGGGAGCTGGACCGGATCGACCGCTTCCCGGTCTTCGTGCAGGGCATCGTGGACGTGGCGCTCTGGGACCTCGCGGGCAAGGCGGTCGGGCTGCCCGTGTACCAACTCCTGGGCTCGTACCGCGAGTCGCTGCCCGCGTATGCCTCCACGGTCACCTTCGGCTCGATCGAGGAGTACCTCGACGTGGCGGACCAGTGCCTCGAGCTCGGCTTCCCGGCGATCAAGCTGCACGCCTGGGGCGATGCCCGCAGGGATGCCCGGCTCTCCGAGGCGCTGCGCGAGCACGTGGGCCCGGATGTCCCCCTCATGTACGACGGGTCGGCGGGCTTCGACCTGCTCGACGCGACCTATCTCGGCAAGGCGCTCAGCGACGCGGACTACCTCTGGTACGAGGAGCCGATGCGCGAGTTCAGCGTGACGGCCTACAAGTGGCTGGCCGAGCGAGTGGATGTGCCCCTCATCGTCGCGGAGGTGGCGGAGGGTTCGCACATGAAGACCGCGGACTTCATCGCGGCGGGCTGCGCGGCCGCGGTCCGCACGAGCACCGGACTGCGGGGCGGCTTCACCGGAGCGATGCGCACCGCCCATCTGGCCGACGCGTTCCTGCTGCGCGCCGAGGTGCACGGGCCGGGGGAGGCCAGCCGGCACCTCTGCATGTCGATCAGCAACACCACGTACTACGAGTCACTCATCGTGTCGAACCCGGTGCGCCGGCCGGCCGAGGTGGACGCCTCGGGAAACATCCATGCCCCGACGCTTCCCGGCGTCGGCTTCGAGGAGGCCTGGGTCGACGGGGTGCCCGCACCGCTCGCCGCGGCACTCGCCGACTGACCGAGCGACCACACCCCGAGGAGGATCGATGAAGATCACCGAGATCGAGATACGGGCCTGCAGCCCGGGAGCCGTGGGGGACGCGGTGGATGGCGCCCGGCTCCGCGGCGGTACAGCCCCGGAGGTGGTCGTCGTCTCGATGAAGACCGACGGGGGGATCACCGGCGTCTCGTTCGGCTCCGGCGGACTCGACGCCCGGGTCACCGCCCGGGCGTTCGCGCAGGTGCGGCCGTTCTTCCTCGGCCGCGACCCGATGGCCCGCGAGCAGAACGCGACCGAGTTCCGCTGGTTCGACCGACGCTGGAACCACTCGCCGATCTACGCGTACGGGCCGTTCGACATCGCCTCCTGGGACATCGCGGGGCTGAGGGCCGGCCTCCCGATCCACCAGCTCATCGGCTCGGCCGCGGAGCGTCGCGCGGTCTACGTGAGCTCGATGTTCCTGGAGACGCCGGAGCAGTACGCGGCGCAGGCCCTGGAGGTGAAGGCGAGGGGCTTCCGCGGCTACAAGGTGCATCCTCCCGGGCCGGCGGCCGTCGACCTCGAGGTGTACGCCGCGGTGCGGGAGGCGGTCGGGCCGGACTTTCCCCTGATGGCCGACCCGGTGGCGACCCACAGCTACGAGGAGGCGCTGCGGGTGGGGCGTTTCCTCGAGTCCCTCGGCTTCCTGTGGTTCGAGGAACCCGTGTACGACTACGACATGCAGTCCCTCATCAAGCTGACGAACAAGCTGGACATCCCGATCGCCGGCACCGAGACCATCGCCGGCGGGAGCCACCTCACGGCGCAATTCATCGCGAGCGGCGCGGTGGACATCGTGCGCACGGATCCGTCCTGGCGCGGCGGCATCACCTCGTCGCTCAAGACGGCACACGCCGCCGAGGCGTTCGGCCTGACCTGTGAGCTGCACACGGCCCTGTACCATCCGCTCGAACTCGCCAACCTGCACACCTCCCTGGCGATATCCAACACGGGATGGTTCGAACTGCTGTACCCGATCGAGGACTTCGACTTCGGCCTCGCCGAGCCGCTCGACATCAGGGACGGCTATGCATACGCGCCAGACGCGGCGGGCCTGGGCGCCGTCTACGACTGGGACGCGATCGACGACGCCACCGTGGAACTGGTCTGAGCTCAGAGGAGAAGGAATCGCATGAAACGCATCGCATCGGTGATCGGGCTGCCGCCCGAGAGCGTGGAACGCTACGAGAGCCTGCACGCCGCCGTCTGGCCGGCCGTGCTCGCTCGCCTGTCGGCCAGCAACATCGTGAACTACTCGATCTACCGCTACGGCGAACTTCTGTTCTCCTACATGGAGTACGCGGGCGACGACTACGAGGCAGACATGGCGGCGATCGCCGCCGACCCGGCGACCCAGGAGTGGTGGGCGGTCTGCATGCCGCTCCAACGTCCCGTGGACGACCGCGCGGAAGGGGAATGGTGGAAGGAGATTCCGGAACTGTTCCACCTTCAATGATGGCGACCTTCGAGGCGGCGCCGGGAGACGAGCGGCTGAGCACCGCGATGCTGAGCGACTCCCTCGACGAGTGCGGACTGCGCTCCCAGGTGCTCGAGGCACGCCTCGCGCCGGTGGTTGCCGGCTCCCGCGCGTTCGGGCGGGCCGCGACGGCGAGGTTCGCGCCGAGCGGGCACGACGAGCCGGAGGATCCGTACCGCGCCGCCATCGACTTCATCGCCGGACTCGGGCGCGGCGAGCTCGTCGTGTTCGCGACGGCCGAGAGCGACGCCTCCGCCTTCTGGGGCGAGCTGTTCAGTGCCGCGGCGATCGGGGCGGGCGTCGTGGGGGTCGTGACCGACGGCAACCTGCGGGACAGCGAGCGGATCGCGGCGCTGGGATTCGCCGCCTTCTCGCGGTCGCGGCGACCGATCGACTATCGCCGACGCATGGCGATGGTGGAGTCGCGCACGGTCGTGACGATCGGCGGGGTGCGCATCGCGGACGGCGATCTCGTGATGGCGGACGACGACGGCGTGGTGGTGATCCCTCGCGATCGAGAGCTCGAGGTGCTCGCGGCCGCCCGGCGCCGGGCCTCGAAGGAGTCCACGGTGCTGGCGGAGCTGCTGGCGGGGGAGTCCCTGCGCGCGGTGTGGGATCGACACGGGATCCTATGAAGCACGGGGCAGCCCTTGACGTGATAAATCGATTTACCATAGGGTGGGGAGCATGACAGAGGAGTCGACCCCCGTGGTGCTGCGTGGCATGACCTGGGACCACCCGCGCGGGGTCGACGGCCTGCGCGAGGCGGACCCGCTCCTCCTCGAGAGGCTGGGCGTCACCGTCGAGTGGGAGGCCCGTTCCCTCCTCGCCTTCGGCGACCAGCACGTGGCCGACTTCGCCGCCGACTTCGATCTCCTGGTGATCGATCATCCGCACGTGCCGGACGCCGTGGAGGCCGCCGCGCTGCTGCCCCTGGACGGCATCGCGGGCCTGTCCGACCTCGCACGGGAGAGCGTGGGGCAATCGCACGACTCCTACCGCTATCGGGGCAGCCAGTGGGCGCTTGGCGTGGATGCCGCGGCTCAGGTGAGTGCCTTTCGCCCCGACCTCGCCGACGGCGCCCCCGTCTTCTGGAGCGACGCCCTCGAACTCGCCGGCACCGGAGTGGTGCTCTGGCCGTACAAGCCGGTCGACGCCTTCAGCACCTTCGCGACGCTGCTGGCGCAGCGCGGTGCACCGCTCGCCCGGAGCGGTCGTTTTCTGGACCGAGCCGTCGCCGGCGAGGTGCTGGACTTCATGATCCGACTCGCGGATGCCGTTCCCGCCTGGTGCGCGGACGCGAACCCCATAGACGTGGCCGAGGCCCTCGTCGCCGACAACGACTACAGCGTGGGTGTCGCGCTGTTCGGCTACACCAACTACTCCCGCGCGGGGTTCCGGTCGCACCCGCTCGCGTACGACGACATCCCCTCGATCGACGGCCGGGCGGGCGGGTCGACCCTCGGCGGCGCCGGGGTCGCCGTGTCCGCCTCCACCCGGCATCCGGAGTTGGCGATCGCCGCGGCGGCGACGCTCGCCGGCGCCGAGACGCAGGTCGGCCCGTATACCGCGGGCGGCGGCCAGCCGGGAAACCTGCGCGCCTGGCGCAGCGACCGGGCGAACGACACGACCCGCGGCTTCTTCCGCAACACCCTGCGCACCCTCGAGCGAGCCTGGGTGCGCCCGCGCGTGCTCGGCTGGCCCGACCTGCAACTCGCGCTCTCGCACCTGGTTCGGGACGCGGTCGTGGCGCGGAGGTTCGACGAGACCACGCTCGACCGGATCGAACGACTGCCAGCCACCCACCTCACCGAGGAGATCGAGTGACCTTTTTCGAAGAGTACGAGCTGGGGTCCACCCGGCAGAGCCACGGTCGCACGGTGACCGAGGCCGACATCGTGCTGCACGCCGGGCAGACCGGGGACTTCTACCCGCACCACATGGACGCGGAGTTCGCGAAGACGCTCCCCGGGGGCCAGCGCATGGCGCACGGCACGCTGATCCTGTCGATGTCCGTCGGCATGCTCGCCGGGGAGGTCAATGACCAGGCGATGAGCTACGGCTACGACCGCGTGCGCTTCATCCGCCCCGTGCATATCGGCGACACGATCACCTCGCGCAGCGAGATCGTGGCGCTGCGCGACCACGCCAAACGACCGGAGTCCCTCGGCCTCGCCGAGGAGAAGGTCGAGGTTCTCAACCAGCTCGGCGAGGTCGTCGTCGCGTTCGTCCACCTGTATCTCGTCAACCGTCGACCGGGAAGCCCCTCATGACCGACCTCTACCAGCCAGCCCAGATGATCGACACCCATCAGCACCTCTGGAAGCCCTCCGAGCGTCGGTACGAGTGGCTCGAGGCCATGGGGGCTCCGCTCGACGCCGACTTCGGCCCGGAGGACGTCGAGGCGGATGTCGCGGCCGCCGGCATCACGGGGACCGTGCTCGTGCAGGCCACCGACAGCTACGAGGACACGTTCTACATGCTCTCCGTCGCGTCCCGGGTGCCCGTCGTGCGCGGCGTGGTCGGGTGGGCGCCGCTCGACCGTGCCGCCGAGGCCGAGGCGGCGCTCGACCTGTACACCGAGAACCCGGTGCTGCGGGGAATCCGCGTGCTCAACCACAACTACCCCGACCCGCGGTGGCTGCTGAGGGAGGAGGTGACCGCCGGGGTCGCGCTGCTCGCCCCCCGCGGGCTGTCGCTCGACGTGGTCAGCGTCGTTCCCGAGCACCTCACCATGCTCGTGGAACTCGCGGCGAGGCATCCGCACCTCACCATCGTGCTCGATCACCTCGCCAAGCCCGACATCGCCGGCCGGGGCTGGGAGCCGTGGGCCTCCCTGATCGCCGAGGTCGCCGCCCAGCCCAACGTGAGCGTCAAGATCTCCGGTCTCAACACCGCCTCCGGCCCCGAGTGGACGTGGCGGGACTGGTCGCCGTACGTCGATCACGCCGTCGAGCACTTCGGCTCCGGCCGGGTGATGCTCGGAAGCGACTGGCCCGTCTCCACCCTGGCCGGCGACTTCGGCGGCGTGTGGCTGGCCCAGCGCCAGGTCATCGCCCACCTCGACACGGATCAGCAGGACGACATCCTGTACCGAACCGCGCTCCGCGCCTATTCGCTCGACGGCTCGGGATCGGACCTCTCGTGACCACACCGCTGCCCCTCGAGGGCATGCTCGTGCTCGACTTCAGCCAGTTTCTCGCCGGGCCGATGGCGGCCATGCGTCTCGGCGACCTCGGGGCGCGGGTGATCAAGATCGAGCGGCCGCAGGGCGGCGACATCGGGCGGCGGCTGGCCTTCGCGGGGGTGGTGGAGGACGGCGACACGCTGTCGTTCCACATCACCAATCGCAACAAGGAGAGCTACGCGGCCGACCTCAAGAACGAGGCAGACCGAGACGGCCTCCGCGCCCTCGTCGCCCGAGCCGACGTGATCGTGCAGAACTTCCGGCCGGGCATCATGGAGCGGCTCGGCTTCGGCTACGACGCTGTCTCGGCCATCAACCCCGGAATCGTCTACGCGAGCGTGAGCGGGTACGGCACCGAGGGGCCGTGGAAGGATCGGCCGGGCCAGGACCTGCTCGCCCAGTCGCTATCCGGACTGCCGTGGCTGAACGGCAGCTCCGACGACCCGCCCGTGCCGGTGGGGATCGCGCTCGCCGATGTCATCGCGTCGATCCATCTGGCCAGCGGAATCACCGCCGCCCTGCTGCGCCGGGAGCGCACGGGACTCGGCGGCCGGGTCGACACCAGCCTGCTCGAATCGATGCTCGACCTGCAGTTCGAACTGCTCAGTGCCCACCTCGGCGACCCCTCGATCACCGTCAAGCGGGGAGCGCGCAACACCGCGCACGCCTTCCTCCAGGCGCCATACGGCGTCTATCCGACCTCGGACGGCTACCTCGCGATCGCGATGACCCCGGTGCCGGCCCTCGGGGCCCTTATCAGCCTGGCGACGCTCGAGCAGTACACCGACCCCGACACCTGGTGGACCGAGCAGTCCGCGATCACGCGCGCCCTCGCCGACCACCTCGCCACCCGGTCGACCGAGCACTGGCTGGAGATCCTCGACGCGGCGGATGTCTGGTGCGCCCCGGTGCTCACCCTTCCGGAGCTCGTCGCCCACGACGGATTCCGCGCTCTCGACATGGCACAACAGATCGAACGACCGGATGCCGCCGACGGATCGCCGGTCGCCATCCAGACCACCCGCACCCCCGTGCGCTACGACGGCCGGGTGCTCAAGAACGGCAGGGGAGCCCCGCGGCTCGGGGAGCACACCGAGGCCATCCGTGCCGAGTTCGCCGACGAGGAGGCAGCAGTATGAGGAATCCCAACCCCGACCCGGTGGCCCGCAACGCGGTGCCGGTCTGGAACCAGGACGTGAAACTCTACGAGGACTACGAGGTGGGGGAGGTGGACCGCTCCATCCGCCGCACCATCTCCGAGGGGGAGGTGATGATGTTCAGCAGCATGCTGGTCGACCTGCACCCCTACGTCGCCGACGAGATCTTCGCGGCTCGTGATGGACTCTTCGGCCGGCGCATCGTGCCGGGCGCCCTCGTCTTCGGCTACGGGATGGGCCTGATGGCGCACAACAACGTCAACACCTTCAGCTACGGCTACGACCGGCTGCGGTTCATCAAGCCCCTCTTCATCGGCGACACCATCTACACGATGCGCACCCTGCTGAGGAAGGAGCCGAAGTACGACGAGATGGGCCTGTTCACCGTGTCGTACGAGGTGTTCCGCGCCGACGACGAGCAGATCGTGCTCTACTGCGAGCACCTGCAGACCGTGAAGTACCGGGATCCGGCGGCCGCGCGGGCCCAGTCCAGCCAGGCGTCGTCGTGATCGACCTGTTCGCCGACATCTCCGACTACTGCCGGCTCGTGGTTCCCGAGGCGCACAGGCGCCCCATCGCCATCATCGGCGCCGGGGGAATCGTCGACGGCGCGCACCTGCCGGCCTATCGACTGGCGGGCCTGGAGATCGTGGGGATCACGGACATCGATCCGGAGCGGGCCAGGGACGTGGCCGCGCGCCACGGTATCCCGCGCGTCTACGCGAGCCTGGCCGAGCTGCTCGCGGACGACCGGGTCGAGGTCGTCGACATCGCGGTTCCCGTCACCCACCAGCCGCCCATCTTCCGTGCCGCGGTCGCCGCCGGAAAGCACATCCTGGCCCAGAAGCCCTTCACCGATAGCCCGCAGACCGCGCGCGAACTCGCGGCCCTCGCGGCCGAGGCGGGAGTGGTCGCCGCGGTGAACCAGCAGATGAGGTTCGACGAGGGAATCGCCGCGGCGCACCGGATGGTGGAGGCCGGCTGGCTGGGCACCGTCACCTCGTTCACCCTCACCGTGAACGTCTTCACCGACTGGGCGCAGTGGGAGTGGGCGAAGGAGATGGAGCGCCTCGAGATCATGGTGCACTCGATCCACTACCACGACGCGGTGCGCTGGTTCATGGGCGAGCCGTCGTCGGTCTACGCCGTGGCCGGCCGCACGCCCGGCCAGTATCCGGTCGGCGAGACCCGCACGGCGAGCAGTTACACCTTCCCGGAGGGGAGCTCCGCTCTGGTCTCGGCCAACCACATGAACCTCGGCGGCGACAACTCGGCGGAGTTTCGAATCGAGGGAACCGGGGGCGCCATCCGCGGGACTCTCGGGCTCATGTACGACTACCCGAACGGACGTCCGGACACCCTCGAGGTGACCAGCACCGTCGTGCCGACCGACGGGTGGGTGCCGTACCCGGTGACCCAGCGCTGGTTTCCGCACGCCTTCATCGGGTCGATGGGGTCGGTGCTCGAAGCGATCGCGACCGGCTCGACTCCGCGCAGTGCGGTGAGCGACAACGTGAAGACGATCGAACTCGTGGACGCCCTCTACCGGTCGATGGGCGCCAACGAGGTCGTGCACTTCGACCGCTGAGGGGCGCGATTTCGCGCTCGGGCGGCATTCGTAGTAGACAGGCGGGGTCATGGTCAAGCTCAGCGATGTCGCCGCGCTCGCCGGGGTCTCCCCGGCGGCGGTGTCGCGGGTGCTCTCGGGCGATACGACGCTGCGGGTCTCGGCGGGCACGCGGCAACGGGTGATGGACGCGGCGCAGCAGCTGGACTACGTGCCGAACCACGCCGCCCGCTCCCTGCGCACCTCCCGAACGAGCACCATCGCCCTCGTGGTGCCGGATGTCACCAGCGCCGTGTTCGCCGAGCTCGCGAGAGGGGCGGAGCACGAGGCGGCTCCCCGAGGCCTCGCGATCGTGCTCGCCCGGGCCGAACGCCTGCAGGACGACAGGGACTGGCTGCGCCGGCTGGTGGGGGAGGGCCGCATCGATGGGGTGATCCTGCAACTGCCCGATGGCACGCCGCCGGCCGATCTGGACTCGCTCGTCGTGCAGGACACCCCGATTGTGGTGATCAACTCGGTGGACGACGGGCCCCTCAGCACCATCGTGCTCGATGACGCGGCCGGAATCCGCCTGGCGGTGGAACACCTGCGGCACCTCGGCCACACGCGAATCGGCCTGGTCGGGGGTCTGGCCGGCAGCGCGACCGGCGCCCGTCGCGAGGCGGCCTTCCGTGTGGCCATGGCCGACGCGGGGCTGCCGACGGAGGAGGCGTGGATGACGCGGCTCGGCTACGCGGGCACCGACGGACGCGCCGCCGCGGTTCGGCTTCTCGAGAGCCCCACGCTGCCGACCGCCCTCGTGGTCGCCAACCTCAACGCGGCCCTCGGGGTGCTCGCCGAGATCCACGACCGAGACCTGCGAGTGCCGGGGGACATCTCGATCGTGGCGATGCACGACGTCTGGTACGCGGATGCCACCTGGCCGCCCATCACCACGGTGAAAATGCCGCTGAGCGACCTGGGCGCCGCGGCCGTCACCGCCCTCGCGGACAGTGACTCCGGGGTGACACATACGGTGCTCGCGTCGCCGGCGCCACAACTCGTCGTACGCCGATCGACGGCGGCCCCGCGCGCCGGCGGCTAGCCCCGGCGCGGGCCGCTCACCGCGGTACGGCCTCCGGCCCCGAGAAGCCACTGCCCCGATTTTTCAGCATTTTTTGAGCTTGTCGGCCTTGAGACCGGCTTCCCTCTGATGTTAGAAAATTAGTGGGTTGAGTCACTCGGACTCACGTTTCTAGAAAGGGGAATCCTCATCATGGCTATGTCTTTTGATCCTTTCAACGAACTGGATCGCCTCGCCTCGGCTCTGCTGCAGTCGAACCGAGGGCAGCGGCTCATGCCCGTAGACCTCTACCAGGACGGCGGGCAGTACATCCTCAACGCCGACCTGCCGGGAGTCGACCCGGGGTCCGTCGATGTCGACGTCGACGGCCAGCTGCTCACCATTCGAGCGCAGCGCACCGAACCGACATCGGACGGCGCGAAGTTCCTCGCCAGGGAACGGCCGTACGGATCGTACTGGCGGCAGTTCACCCTGGGGGACGGCGTCGATGTCGAGCGGATCAGCGCCCACTACGACAATGGCGTGCTCAGCGTGGTGATCCCGGTCAGCGAGAAGGCGAAGCCGAGGAAGATCGAGGTCGGCTCCCGGGCGAACGCGCAGGAGCAGATGACGATCTCGTCCTGAACCGGCCAGCCGAAGCATCAGTGAGGGGAGGTGTGGCGACATGACCATCGCGAACTTCGCGTCGCCGCCGGTGGATGAGGAGCGGGTCCTGGCCTGGCTGGACGACCAGGACCTGGTCGATCTGGTGTTCTTCGAACTCGTGAGCACGATCCGACCCTCAGTAGTGAGCACCGGCATGCTCGCGCTCCCTCCGCTGCGGAATTCGACCGCGGGGCCCTACCGCTCGCCAGGAGCGGCGGGTGCCGGCTCCGGGGGCGACTGTTGGGCCTGGGAGAGATCGCCGCCGACGTCTGGTCTCGGGCGCTGGCCTCGGGCACCGGTCTCGGCCGATTCCTAGCGGGCTCGGATCCATGGCCGGCTCAGATTCATAGCCAGCTCAGATTCATAGCCAGCTCAGAGGCTCCGGTTGCACGATGGTGTTTTCCGACTTTCCGATGCGGCGTTGCCTCGGCCACCGAGGCGAGGAGCCTGTAATGAAGAGACCGCAGGAGAGACCGTCGGACGCGACCCGGTCGGGGCAGCCCGACCGGGGCGCGCTTCGCAACGGGATGCCGTACCTCCGTGCCGGGTCGGGCAGCCCCCTCGTGTACCTCCCCGGTATCGCCGGCGGCAATCGCCCGGCCAACGCCCTGGGTCGGCGGATCCAGGGCGGCCAGATCGCCCTGCTGGCGCGCCATCACGAGGTGTGGTGGATCGGCCATCGCCCCGGGCTGCCGCCGGATTCCGACATCGCCGCGGTGGCCGCGGAGTACGCGGACGCCCTTCGGCATCGATTCGGCTCTGCCGTCGACGTGATCGGTGTCTCGACGGGCGGGAGCATCGCGCTGCAGCTGGCCGCCGACCATCCTGAGGTGGTCAATCGTCTGGTGGTGGTGTCATCCGCCTACCGCCTCGGCCCGAGCGGTCGTCTCGCCCAGCAGCGCACGGGCGCCCTGCTTCGGGCGGGCCGGCCGCAGCGGGCCGCCGCCGAGCTGATGTCCCTGCTCGGCAGAAACTGGGTGGAGCGCAACGCGATGACGGTGGCCGGCCTGATGCTCGGGCCGATCGTCGTCGGCAAGGACGACCCGAACCTGCTGGTGCTGCTCGACGCGGAAGACGAGTTCGACCTGCACGGCCGGCTTCCCGAGATCACGGCGCCGACGCTGGTTCTGGGCGGTGACTCTGACGGCTTCTATCCCGAGAGCCTCTTCCGGGAGACGGCGCTCCGCATCCGCTCGGCACGGCTCGTGCTGTACCGCGGGGTCGGGCACATGACGACCCACGGCAATCATCGGCTCGCCGCCGACGTGCGTGCCTTTCTCGACGGCTGACGCCGCGCCCGCGCTCGCCGAGCACCCTTTTCGCGAGGCGAATCGTGTACTACCGTCAAATCATGCCCGAGTACCGTGGGGCGGATGACGCCGAACTGTTCTTCGAAGACAGGGGAGATGGGCCGCCCATCGTGGTGTTGGGCGGGGGTGCACCAGGTCACCCCGACTACCTCGAAGACCTCGCCGGACTGGGCGACCACTACCGCCTGATCGTGCCGCATCTCCGCGGGGTCGGGCGCTCACCCTCGACCGATGGCGACCTCGGGGCGTGGTGGCACGAGTCAGCGGACATCGACTGCCTGCGCAAGCAGCTCGGGCTCGACCGCCTCACCATCGTCGCCCACTCGTCCGGCACCCGGCTCGCGATCTCCTACGCGGTGCAGCACCCCGAGCGGGTGGCCAGGATCCTGCTCATCACCCCACCGTCCGCCTACCTGGTGGATGAGCCGTCCGACGTCCCGGAGATCGCGGCCCGACGGTCCGATGCCGCGTTCGTGGAGGCCTACCGGCGGATGCACGCCGAGTCGCCGAGCGATCAGGCGAGTCTCGAGGCCTGGACCGAGGCCACGGCGCCGGTGGGCTATGCGGCCTGGGGCGAGCGGCAGCAGCTCCACTCCCGGGTGGGGTCGGCGAACTACCGGGTCAACCGCACCTGCTTCAGCGTCGCGCCACCGGCCGATCTCGCTGACCGGCTCGCCGTGGTCGAGGCACCGGTGCTGGTGATCGCGGGGGCGGAGGACGCGCTCACCGGCGCCGCTCCCGCCGTGGCGCTGGCGCGACTGTTTCCCCGCGGCACCGCCACCGTTCTCGACGGCTCGGGCCACTACCCCTGGGTTGACCAGCCATGGGGCTTCCTGGCCGCGGCCCGGCGCTTCCTCGACGAGCCGGGCTGAGCTTGTCGCTAGTCGACCTGCGGCGGAGGGCCGGTGCTGGCTCGGAGCACCAGCCGCACGGGCAGGATCGACCGAACGGGCACGATCGGTGCATGCTCGATCTCCTCGAGGAGGATCTCGATGCTGCGCTGGCCGACGAGGTCGAAGTCCTGGTGAACAGTGGTGAGCGGCGGCCAGAACGAGTCGGATTCGGCCATGTCGTCGAATCCCACGATGCTCACGTCCTGCGGAATCCGTCTCCCGCTCTCGTGCAGGGCGCTCATGATGCCGAGCGCCATCGCGTCGTTGGCGGCGAAGACCGCGGTGATCTCTGGGCGGCGGGCGATCTGCAGCCCCAGGGCGCGACCGGATGCCGCGGTCCAGTCTCCACGAAAGATCGGCGGCACCGGCCTGCCCTGGGCCTCGAGGGTGTCGCGCCACGATTCGTGGCGGCGGCTTGCCGGGTATGAGCCCTCCGGCCCTGCCACGTGCCAGACCGTGTCGTGGCCCAGGTCCAGCAGGTGCTGCGTCGCCAGCCGCGCGCCCTCGATCTGGTCGTTGTCGACGACGGGGTAGTCGGCGCGGGCTCCCGAGTCCACCACCACTACGGGCAGCCCCGGCGGAAGCTCCACCTCGGAATTGTCGACGAGGTGCGCCTCGATCAGCAGGATGATGCCATCCACCGCCTGCTCGACCAGGTTCGTGAAGGCGGAGCTCACCGCTTCCTGGGTTGGATCTCGCACCGGCACAAGCGTGATGGAGTACCCGGCCGCCGCGGCGGCCACCGCGATGCCGTCGAGCGTGCGCATGTTGCCGTAGGTGGACAGCGTGAACATGGTGATGCCGATGTTGCGGAAGCGGCCGGACCGAAGCGCGCGGGCGGCCTTGTTCGGGCGGTAACCGAGCGTCTGCATGGCCTGCACCACGCGCTCCCGGGTGGCCGGCTCCACGTTGGTGAGGCCGTTCGCCACCCGCGAGACGGTCTGAGCCGACACCCCGGCGCGCTCGGCGACGTCGGCCATCGACGGACCGCGGGCGGGGCGAGGGGCTCGCGAAGGGATTGTCTCGGTCATGATGGCTTCATCCTAGGCCTTGCATGTTCACGTCAACATGCTAGTGTGACCCTGCGGATGTTGACGTAAACATCCGAGTGTTCGACGGGAAGAAACCATGACATCGACGTCCATAGTCCGGCTGGCCCAGCGGGCCACACCGGCGCGGCGAAACCGCCGCGACTGGCGAGGCTGGGCCTTCGTGGCCCCGTTCATGCTGGTGTTCCTCGCGATGATCATCGCCCCGGTGGTCTACGCGATCGGCCTCAGCCTGTTTCGTGAGCAGCTCTTCGGCGGTACCGTCTTCGTGGGCCTCAACAACTACCTCGCCGTCTTCCAGGATGCTAAGTTCTGGCAGGCGCTCGGCCGGGTGACCCTCTTCCTCGTCGTGCAGGTGCCCATCATGCTGGCCCTGTCGCTCACGGCGGCGCTCGCGCTGGACAGCGCCCGACTGCACGGGGCGGCCTTCTTCCGCATCGCGATCTTCCTTCCCTATGCGGTGCCAGGAGTGGTCGCCGCACTGATCTGGGGCTTCATCTACGGCGACCAGTTCGGCCTGACCGCGGGGATCAACGACCTTCTCGGTGCGAAGGTTCTCGAGCCGTTCAACGCGCAGGCGATTCTCGCGTCGATCGGCAACATCGTCACCTGGGAGTTCATGGGCTACAACATGCTCATCTTCTACGCGGCCCTGCGCGTGGTGCCCACCGACATCTACGAAGCGGCGGAGATCGACGGCGCCGGGGCGATGCGCACCGTCTTCAGCATCAAGATCCCCGCGCTGCGCGGCGCGATCGTGATCGCCACCATCTTCTCGATCATCGGCAGCTTCCAGCTCTTCAACGAACCCAACCTGCTGAAGATCCTCAGCCCCAACGTGATCACAAGCTACTTCACGCCGAACATGTACGCCTACAACCTGTCATTCGCCGGGCAGCAGTTCAACTACGCGGCCACGGTGGCCATCGTGATGGGCGTGATCACCGCGGTCATCGCCTACGTCGTGCAACTGCGCGGCTCCCGGCAGGAGAACATCTGATGGCCGTCACCACGCTCGCCAATTCGCCGCGCGCCCAGCTCAGGGCGGCACGCAAGCGCGACCCCCGCCAGCGGCGATCGGTGGTGCTCACGATCGTGATGGCACTCTTCGTGCTGTACTCCGTGGTGCCGCTGTTCTGGCTGATCATCAACGCCACGAAGAGCCAGCCCGACCTGTACTCCACCTTCGGGTTGTGGTTCGGCAAGGACTTCAACCTCTTCCAGAACGTCGTCGACACGCTCACCTACCGCGACGGCATCTTCGTGAAGTGGTTCGGCAACACGCTCCTCTACGTGGTGGTCGGGGCCGGCGGCGCGACCCTGCTCGCCACGGTTGCCGGCTACGGGCTGGCCAAGTTCACCTTCCCGGGCAAGCGGGCGGTCTTCGCCGTGATCCTCGGCGCCATCGCCGTGCCTGGCACGGCCCTGGCGGTGCCGACCTTCCTCATGTTCAGCCAGGTCGGGCTCACCAACACGCCATGGGCGATCATCCTGCCCTCGCTGATCAGCCCGTTCGGGTTGTACCTGATCTGGACGTACACGATCGACGCGGTGCCGACCGAGCTGCTCGAGGCGGCGCGGATGGACGGCTCCGGCGAGTTCCGCACCTTCTTCACGATTTCGCTCCGGCTGCTGGCGCCGGGTGTCGTGACTGTGCTGCTTTTCGCCATCGTCGCAACCTGGAACAACTACTTTCTGCCGTTGATCATGTTGAGCGACCCCACCTGGTACCCGCTCACCGTCGGCCTCAGCCAGTGGAGCGCCCAGGCCACCGGGGTCGCGGCGCAGCCGATCTACAACCTGGTGATCACCGGCTCGCTGATCACCATCATCCCGATCGTCGCCGTCTTCCTCCTGCTGCAGCGCTACTGGCAGTCGGGACTGGCCGCGGGAAGCGTCAAGCAGTAACGGGAGACCGCTGCTCGATCGTGCACCACCCCTCCCAGGGCGTCCTGCCCATCCTCATCCCGAAGAAGTGAAAGGAACACCATGAAGATCACGTCACGCACAGTGTCGTTGTCGCGTCGAATCGCCGCGATTGTGGTCGCCAGCGCCCTCATCGGCACCGCCCTGGCCGGCTGCGCGAGCAACTCGTCCGGCACGCCGACCGGCTCCACCGACGTCGCCGCGGCCCTCAAGAAGGGCGGAACCATCACCTACTGGTCGTGGACCCCGTCCGCCGAGGCGCAGGTCGCGGCGTTCGAGAAGGCGTACCCCAAGGTGCACGTCAAGCTCGTCAACGCCGGCACCAACACCACCGAGTACACGAAGTTGCAGAACGCGATCAAGGCAGGCTCCGGCGCACCGGATGTCGCCCAGGTCGAGTACTACGCGATCCCGCAGTTCGCGCTGAGCAAGTCCCTCGTCGATCTCACGGCCTACGGCTTCGACTCCCTGAAGAGCGCGTACACGCCGGGACCGTGGAGCTCCGTGAACGTGGGCGGCGGCCTCTACGGCCTGCCGCAGGACTCCGGCCCCATGGCCCTGTTCTACAACAAGACGGTGTTCGACAAGTACGGCCTGACGGTTCCCACGACCTGGGATGAGTACATCGCCGATGCCAAGAAGCTGCATGCGGCCAACCCGGATGCCTACATCACGAGCGACTCCGGCGACTCCGGGTTCACCACCAGCATGATCTGGCAGGCCGGCGGCCGTCCGTTCACCTCCAACGGATCAAAGGTGAGCATCAACCTCCAGGACGAGGGCAGCAAGAAGTGGGCCTCCACCTGGAACGAACTCGTCGACAACAAGCTGCTCTCTCCCGTTCCCGGCTGGAGCGATGACTGGTTCAAGTCCCTGGGCAACGGCAATGTCGCCTCCCTCATCACCGGGGCATGGATGCCCGGTGTGCTCGAGTCCTCGGTGAAGGACGGTTCGGGACAGTGGCGCGTCGCGCCCACGCCGACCTACGACGGAAAGCCGGCCAACTCCGAGAACGGCGGCGGGGGACAGGTGGTGCTCAAGCAGAGCAAGAACCCGGCACTCGCTGCGGGCTTCCTCAAGTGGCTGAACAACAGCCCCGAGAGCATCAAGGTGTTCCTCGCCTCCGGCGGATTCCCCTCGACGACGAACGAACTGAACTCCGACGCCTTCCTCGCCGACGCCCCGGACTACTTCGGCGGCCAGAAGATCAACGAGGTTCTCGTGCAGGGAGCGAAGGACGTCTCCACCGGATGGTCGTACCTTCCGTACCAGGTCTACGCGAACAGCATCTACGGGGACACCGTCGGCCAGTCGTACGTGTCCGCCGGTGACCTGAACACCGGACTGGGAGCCTGGCAGAAGTCGCTTGCCGACTACGGTAACCAGCAGGGCTTCACCGTCACCACGAAGTAGTACCGCCTCGGTGTGCGGCCGGCGGAGCCAGCAGGTTCCGTCGGCCGCTCGCCGCGCCCACCACCACCTCACGCCCGAAGGACCGAGAAGCATGGACACATTCGAGATCGAGGGCGACGACTTCGTTCTGAACGGCCGACCGTTCCAGGTCCTCTCCGGGGCGATCCACTACTTCCGTGTGCACCCCGATCAGTGGGCGGACAGGATCCACAAGGCGAGGCTCATGGGCCTCAACACCATCGAGACCTATGTGCCCTGGAACTTCCACGCCGCGACGCCGGACTCGTGGACCGACTCCGGGCACGCCGATCTCGACCGGTTCCTGCGCCTCATCCAGGCCGAGGGGATGTACGCCATCGTGCGGCCCGGCCCCTACATCTGTGCAGAATGGGACAACGGTGGACTGCCGGCCTGGCTCTTCGCAAACCCGACGGTCGGCATCCGCCGAGACGAGCCGCAGTTCATCGCTGCGGTGACGACCTACCTCAACCGGGTGCTCGGCATCGTCGCGCCCCTGCAGATCGGCAACGGCGGCCCGGTGATCCTCGTGCAGGTCGAGAACGAGTACGGCGCGTACGGCGACGACGCCTCCTACCTGCGAAGGCTCACCGACATCACCCGCTCGGCGGGCATCACCGTTCCTCTGACCACGGTGGATCAACCGCAGGACGACATGCTCGTCAACGGGTCGCTTCCCGAGCTGCTCAAGACCGGCTCGTTCGGCTCCCGGGCAGTGGAGCGGCTGGAAACCCTCCGAAGGAACCAGCCGACCGGTCCGCTCATGTGTTCCGAGTTCTGGGACGGCTGGTTCGACCACTGGGGTGCGCATCATCACACCACCTCGGCCGAGGAGTCGGCCGCGGAACTCGACGCGTTGCTCTCCGCGGGCGCCTCCGTGAACATCTACATGTTCCACGGCGGCACCAACTTCGGGTTCACCAATGGCGCGAACGACAAGGGGGTGTACCAGCCCATCGTCACCAGCTACGACTACGACGCGCCCCTCGACGAAGCGGGCGAGCCCACCGCCAAGTACTGGGCGTTTCGCGAGGTGCTCGCCAGGCGCTCGGCCGTGCCCGTCGAACTGCCCGCCGTGCGCGTTCCGGCCCCGACCTTCTCGGTGGCCCTCGACTCGGCGGTGGGCCTCTTCTCGGTCGCGGACCGCCTCGGCACGTGGTCGTGGTCCGACGGGCTGCGATCGATGGACGAACTGGGACAGTACGGCGGATTCGCTCTCTACTCCCACGAGATCGACCTCGACCGCACCGCGGTGCTCGAGATCGGCGAGGTGCGGGACCGGGCATACGTCTTCGTCGACGACTCGCCCATCGGTGTCCTCGCCCGCGACCACCACGACCGCAGCATCAGCGTGCCGGCGGGACGCGGCACCCTCTCCCTGCTGGTTGAAGACCAGGGACGAGTCGACTACGGCGGCCGGATCGGCGAACCGAAGGGGCTGATCGGACCGGCGCTGCTCGACGGCGGCGCCCTGCAGCGCTGGGGCGTTCTCCCCCTTGACCTGCGATCCCTTGCGCCGGTGGCGGCCGCGCTGGATGCCGGCGCTGATCATCCGCGTTCCCTCAGCGGGCCCGTGTTCGCGCGCGGCCACTTCTCCCTCGCCACCGTGCATGACCTGTTCCTCGACACCTCTTCGTGGGGAAAGGGAGTGGTCTGGGTCAACGGATTCTGTCTCGGTCGGTACTGGTCGCGCGGTCCGCAGCGCACCCTGTACGTGCCCGGCCCGGTGCTGAATCCCGTACTGAACGAGATCCTCGTGCTCGAGCTCGAATCGGCGGCCGGGGCGGAGGCGCGATTCGTCGCTGAGGCGAACCTCGGGCACACCGACTTCTAGTTGTACCGGGGTGGCGTCGAATCAGGCTTTGCCCAGTGCCCACCTCTAGAATCGGTCGTGATGGGGAGAAGTGCCCCGGAGGACCAAGAGGAAGCCATGACCAACCTGCGACGAGTTGCCGCCATTGCCGGAGCGGCGGCCATCCTGATGGCCATGGTGGGGTGCAGCGCCGGAGTCCGGGCTCATTCAATGGCCGTCGTGGGGCCGACCACAGTGGCCACCCCGACACCGGTGGCTGTCACGCCGACGCCCGTCGCAGCCCCGTCACCGCCGCCGGTCCCCGTCTCTGCCGCCTGCGCCGGAACACCCGTCGGTACCAAGCACATCTACGTCAGCATCGCCCAGCAGCATATGTGGGCGTGCGACGGGGCCACGCTGCTTACGGAATCCGCCGTCACAACCGGCGCATCGGCGCTGAAGAATGTGCACGACGCGACCCCCGTCGGCACCTTCCACATCATCAACAAGGTGCGCAACACCGTTCTCGCCGGCCACGATGTCAACGGTTCCTGGAACGATCACGTCGCATACTGGATGCCTTTCTCCGGCGGCGACGGATTCCACGACTCGCCTTGGCAGACGTTCCCCCTCGGCAGTCCGCTCTACACGACCCAGGGCTCCCACGGCTGCGTCCACCTCCCCCTCGACGTGATCGCGACGCTCTTCGCCTGGACGCCCGTCGGAACCGCGGTCACCATCCGCGCCTGACCAGCAGGTTCTCGGAGTCCGAGGGAGCTAGAGCGAGCCCTTCGTGTCCGGATCGACGCCCAACTGGAGACCGGATGCCTTGCCCGCCGACGCGAGGAGGGATTCGATCCAGTCTCGATCGATCGTCGGTATCTTCGATCCGCTGTAGAAGATGTGCAAAGGAACGCCGTTGTCGATCCAGATGGCGTGGCGTCCGCTGCCTCGCTCGACGGGCTGCAACCAGGAGAGGAAGAAGTCCTCGCCGCGGCGGAGCTTCGTGCTGATCACAATCTGCAGGTGAACGAGCACCCGATCGTCGAAATCGAACTCTTCACCGGCGTACGACAGAATGCCCACGGAATCGCCTCACGACTGTGCGCAGCTTCTGCTCGCCACAGTAGGCACACTAGCCGCCCGTGGCGCGAGTCACCGGCCGACTGCCCGCTCGGGCCGAACTGGGGCCGCCGCCGAGGGGCGACCTGAATCCGGTCGGCCGCGATAGCCTTGGGCGCACGGCCGTGAGTGATTCCGGCATGCTTCGAAAAGTTAGGGCTCTCGTGATCGTGAACCGACTCACCGTCGACGGCAAGGACTACTTTCTTCCCGACCCGGTCACGGAGCTGCGCGCGCAGATTCTCGCCGCCATTCGGGCGGGCGGGGGCTACGTCACCATTCCGCCGCTAAAGTCAGGCTCGGGGGTGGACATTCTCTTCTCGCCCGGAATGCCGGTGAGCTGGACCCAGCTCGACGTGGGAGGCGGCGCGCCCGCGACGCGGGACGAACAGCTGGCGGACGATGCCGGACTCACTGTGGACGAGCTGGGGCTCTAGACCCGCCGGACCTCAGCCGTTCTCCGCGGGCCGCCTGTCCTGGTCGGCGAGGCGGGAACCCATCAGCGCCGCGGGAACGGGCCGGCCGATCAGGAATCCCTGCGCTCGGTCGACGAAGGCGGCGCGAGCGCGTTCAAGCTGACGCGGTGTCTCAATCCCCTCCGCGACCACCCGCAGCCCGCGATCCCGCAGGAGCGCCACGACACCGTTCAGCATCACGGCACCCGACGCCGAGTCGTCTCGCATGAGCGACCCGTCGATCTTGACCTCCGTCGTCGGCAGCGCCGCGACACGTTCCACCGAGGAGTGCCCGGTGCCGAAGTCGTCGACCGAGATGGTGACGCCGCGGCCACGAAGGCGCTCGAGACGGGCGGCGACTCCGGGCACGTCGGAGATCGACCGGGACTCGGTGATCTCGACGGTGAGCAGGGCCGGGTCGAGCGACAGCGCATCGAGCATCCCGGTGAATCGCGTGAAGAAACTGCTCGTGGCGAGCTGGTCGGCCGACACATTGAAGGCCACCTCGGTGTCGAGTCCCCGCCTCGTCCACGCATCCGCGAGTCGGCAGCTGGTCTCCATCATGAAGTCGCCGATCTCGCAGATCAGACCGTTGTCTTCGGCCAGCGGGATGAAGTCATCGGGAAGCAGCATGGGCCGGTTCGCCGGTCGCCACCGGCACAGCGCCTCGACGGCGACGATGCGATCGGAGGCGAGATCGATCTGCGGTTGATAGTGCGCGACGATCTCGCCTCGGGCGACTGCGCCGCGCAGCTCCGAGGTCAGTCCCATGGTTTGCTCGCGACAGGGGCGCAGAAGGAAACACTCACGCTGCCCAGCTTGGGGTGCCGAAGAAAATTGTTCAACGGCCAGTTGCGGGGCGCATTTCACGGGTATGATGAGCGCCCGACCGCTTCGCCCAAGGCGCCCTGCGCCCGACGGTGGTGTCGCGGCCAAACGAGGAGCGCTGAATGACCGTGACGCCCTCGGCCCCTGCCGGGCCCCGACTGCGAAACAACGTCACCGTGCTCGGGAACCCTGCGCATCGGCCCATCGTGTTCGCGCACGGCTTCGGGTGCAGCCAGGAGGTCTGGCGCGATGTCGTGCCCCACTTCGCCGACGATTACCGGGTGGTGACGTTCGACAACGTCGGCGCGGGCGGATCCGATCTGACCGCGTACGACCCCGGCAAATACGACTCGCTGCACGGCTACGCCGACGATGTGCTCGAGATCCTGGCCGACCTCGATCTGCGCGACGCCGTCTTCGTCGGGCACTCGGTGAGCGCGATGGTCGGGGTACTCGCCGCCACCCGCGATCCGTCACGCTTCGGCGCGCTCGTGCTCGCCGGTCCATCGCCGCGTTACGTGAACGAGGCGGGATACACGGGCGGATTCGACAAGGAAGACATCGACTCCCTGCTCGACGAACTCGACTCGAACTACCTCGGCTGGTCGACGGTGATGGCGCCGGCGATGGTGGCAAACCACGACCGGCCGGAACTCGCCGAGGAACTGACATCGAGCTTCTGCAGCACCGACCCGGCCATCGCCCGGCACTTCGCCCGCGTCACCTTCCTGTCTGACAACCGCCGCGATCTCTCTCTCGTGAGCACGCCAACTCTGGTGCTTCAGTGCACGGACGACATCATCGCGCCGCAACCCGTCGGCGCGTACGTGCACCGCCAGATCCAGGGGAGCACCCTGGTGCAGCTGTCGGCAACGGGGCACTGCCCGAACCTGTCTGGCCCCGACGAGCTCGCCAGGGAGATCCGGAAATTCCTCGCGTGACGATTCCCGCGCCCGAGTCGGCCGAGGACTCGTTCGAGGAACTGTACGAGAGCGCCCCGTGCGGGTATCTGTCCATGACCGTCGACGGCGTGGTCGTCAAGGTGAACGACACCTTCCTGGCCTGGACCGGGTTCAGCCGCGAGGAGGTGGTCGGCACAACGATGCTGCACCTCCTCACGGTGGGGAGCCAGCTCTTCTACGAGACGCGGTACATGCCGGTGCTCCGACTCCAGGGCGAGGTGAGGGAGGTGGCGTTGACCCTGCGTCGGGCGGAGGGAGGCACGCTTCCCGCCCTCGTCAACTCGACGATGGTCGCGGGCCCGCACGGCCCGCGCCTGGTTCGCACCGCGATCTTCGATTCGACCGGGCGGCAGGACTACGAGCGGGAGCTGCTTGCGGCCCGGCGGTCGGCGGAGAGCTCGGAGGAGCGAGTGCGCGTGCTGCAGGGCGCCTCGACCGCCTTCGGCGACGCGCACACGGAGGAGGCCCTCGCCTCGGCCCTCGTCGAGACGGCGCGATCCGCGTTTTCGGCGACCGCGGCGGCGGTGATGCTCGTGGGCGAGGCATACTCGCTGCAGCTCGTCGCGGGGGTGCACCCTCTTCTCGGCGCGATCGCCGATGGCGCGCCGCGACCCGAGACGGACTCCATCTCCAGCGATCGCGGGGTCACGATTTCCGGTCTCGACGACGCCCGTGCCCGCTATCCCGCCGTTGCGGAGGCCCTGCGCACCCACCGGCTCGAGGCGCTCAGTGTGACGCCGCTCCTCGACGAGGGGAAGCCGCTCGGAGTCCTCGTCTGCTTCTTCGGCAGGGCACGCGAATTCGACGAACGCGCACTCGAATTGCAGGATGCCCTGGCCCGCCAGGCCGCCCAGGTGCTGAGCCGTGTGCGGCTGCAGCGCAGGCTGGAACAGCTCGCGCTCTATGACGAACTCACCGGCCTCGCGAACCGCACCCTGTTCACCGAGCGGCTCGGCCAGGCGATCGGGTCGGCGCACCTGAGCGGCCGACCCCTCGCGATCATCTTCTTCGACCTCGACGGCTTCAAGGCCGTGAACGACGAGCGGGGGCACATTGCCGGGGATTCCGTGCTCAGGCAGGTGTCGCACCGGCTCCATGAAGCCGTGCGCGCCGACGACGTGGTCGGGCGATTCGGTGGCGACGAGTTCGTCGTCATCTGCGAGGATGCCGATGAGCACGCGGCACTGACGATCGCCGCACGCATCGGCGACACGGTGCGCCGACCCCTGGACGACATCCCGCAGTCGATCACGGCCAGCATCGGAGTGGCGGCCTATTCCGGCAACGGCGGCACACCCCCGACCGTGGACGACCTGCTGGCCGAGGCCGACGCCGCGATGTACCGCTCGAAGACGACCGGGAGGGACCGCGTCAGCATCCTGCGGCTGTGACCAGCGCAGCGCCAGAGCTCAGGCGGTCAGCTTGTCACGCAGGCTCGCGAGGCCGTCGCGGATTCTGGTCTTCACCGTTCCCACCGGCACGCCGAGCCGGAGGGCGATCTCTTTGGTGGTGAGCCCGCCCACGTAGGCGAGATCGATCGACTCGCGCTGCAGGGGCGTCAGTCGAGCCAGGGCACCCATTGCCCGGGCGTGTTCCAGGCGCACCTCGACCGAAGTCGATACGTGGTCGTACTCGATCTCCAGGTCCCGGATGCCCACGACGAGATCCCTGGTGTGGCTCGCCTGGCTGGCGCGCACCCGGTCGACCGCGCGGCGATGGGCGATCGTGAGGATCCACGACAACGCGTGGCCCCTTCCCCGGTCGAATCGAGGCGCCGTCTTCCAGATCTCGAGCAACACCTCCTGGGTCACCTCTTCGGACTCCGAGTGGTCGACAAGACAGCGCCGCACGACCCCGAAGACTCGCGGGACCACGAGGTCGTAGAGGCGGCCGAAGGCGCGTCGATCGCCCAGACCCACGAGCTCGAGGAGCTCGTCCACGGTCGGTGTCTCGGGCTGCTGAAGTTCATGGATAGTGATGTCGTCCCCTAGACATTCCGTGTCGCGAAATGAAGCACCGCTGCGCAACACCTGATGCTAACCGCGTGAATTCGGCCGCCGCGGGGGGTTGCGCTTTAGCGACACGGTGTGTACAAGCGAGGCCGGGGGCCGTGCGGAGTCGCCCGAGCGGCGTGCTAGACCTGTAGCAGCGCCGAGCGCGCGGTCTCTCGACTCGACACGGGTTGCGGGGCACGACGACCGCGACCGCGAGGGTCGCGGAGGGGATGAATCGTGGCCGTCTCGACTCTTGACAAGTCATTTCCTCCGGCGAGCTGGGGCCTGGCGGAGACCGACCTCGCGGCGGCCGGGCTCCCCCTCCACCGCTTCCAGACGCCCGTCCTCACCCTCGATTCGAGCGCCATGGCCTCGAACGTCGAGGCCATGGCGCGATGGACGCGGGACGCCGGTGTCGCGCTCGCGCCCCACGGAAAGACCACGATGGCGCCCGACCTCTGGCGGCGGCAGCTTGACGCCGGGGCGTGGGGGATCACGCTGGCGACCGCGTGGCAGGTGCAGGTGGCGCGATCCTTCGGGGTGGAGCGCGTGATGCTGGCCAACGTCCTCGTCGACCCGGTCGGCCTCCGCTGGGTCGCCGCGGAGCTCGCCGCGCATCCGGAGTTCTCCTTCATCTGCTGGGCGGACAGCGTGGAGTCGATCGAGCGCATGGTGGCCGAGCTCGGCGACGCGCGACCCGATCGCCCGGTGCGGGTGATCGTGGAGCTCGGCGCGGAGGGCGGCCGCACCGGCGCGCGGACCGTGGGGGAGGCGCTGGAGGTGGCTCGCGCAGTCGATGCCTCGCCGGCGCTCGCCCTCGCCGGCTGCGGCGGGTACGAGGGAGCCCTCGCCCACGACCGGAGCGCGGAGGCGGTCTCCCGCGACGTGGGCTACCTGGACGACGTGGCGCGGCTGCACCTCGAACTCGAGGCGTCGGGGCTCTACCGCCACGGTGAGGCGATCGTGACGGTGGGCGGCAGCGCCTACTTCGATCTCGTCGTCGATCGGCTGGGCGGGCTGGCGAGCTCGCCTACCGGTCCGGGCGTCGACACCACGGTGGTGCTGCGGTCGGGGGCCTACCTCGTGCACGACGACGGGTTCTACCGCGGCATCACGCCCTCCGGGGCGGGCTCCGACCGCGGTCCCGTGTTCCGGTCGGCGATGCACGCCTGGGTGCGTGTCGTGTCGCGCCCCGAACCGGGACTCGTGATCTTCGACGGGGGAAGGCGCGACCTGCCGTTCGACGAGGGGATGCCCCAGGCGCAACGGGTGAGCGGCGCCGACGTCGACGCGGGCGAGAGCATCTTGCGCGGGAGCCGGGTGACCGCGCTCAACGACCAGCACGGCTTCCTCCGTCTGCGCGACGACGCGCCGGCCGACGCGTTGCCGGTCGGCAGCGTGCTGCGGCTCGGCCTCTCGCACCCCTGCACGGCCCTCGACAAGTGGCGTCTCATCCCTCTGATCGACGACGCGGATGCCGCCCTGCCGACCGTGGTCGGCGCGGTCAGGACCTACTTCTAGTGGCCGGGCTTCTCGTGGCCGGGCTTCTGGTGGCCGGTCCGGTCTGCCGATGACGGGCGCGGTCGCCTTCCGGGGCGCCACGGTGATCGACGGTACCGGCGCCGACCGGTTCGTGGCCGACGTGGTGGTTCGCGACGGGCGGGTCGAGTCCGTCGCGCCCTCGAGCGCGGGGCCCGAGTCGAGGGTCATCGACGCCCGTGGTCTCGTTCTCGCTCCGGGTTTCATCGATATGCACGCGCACTCCGACCTCGCTGTGTTCATCGAGCCCGGCCACCATCCCAAGATCGGCCAGGGTGTCACCACCGAGCTGGTGGGCCAGGACGGCCTCGGCTACGTGCCGGCCGACGATCGCACGATCGCCCAGGTGCGCCGTCAGATCGCCGGCTGGAACGGCGCCGCGACCGAACTCGACCTCGACTGGGGCACGGTGGCCGCCTATCTGGGGCGGCTCGATCGGGGCGTCGCCACGAACGTCGCCTGCCTGGTGCCGCAGGGCAACCTGCGGCTCATGGTCGTCGGGCCGCACGATCGTCGCGCGACACCCCTCGAGATCGACCGCATGCGCGGCGTGCTCGACCGGGGCCTGCGCGATGGCGCGGTGGGCTTGTCGAGCGGTCTCAGCTACACGCCGGGCATGTACGCGGACACCGACGAGCTCGTGGCGCTCTGCGCGACGGTGGCCGAGCACGGGGGATTCTTCGCCCCGCACACGCGGTCCTACGGCCTCGGTGCCCTGGAAAGCTATGCCGAGGCCATCGAAATCGCGGAGCGGGCCGGCTGCGCGCTGCACCTCACCCACGCCACGATGAACTTCGCCGTGAACCGTGGACGAGCCGGCGAGTTCCTGCGCCTCGTGGACGATGCCCTCGACCGCGGCTGCGACATCACCCTCGACTCGTATCCGTACACGTCGGGGGCGACGACGCTCGCCGCGCTGCTTCCCGCGTGGTCCACCTCCGGGGGAGTGGATGCCACCCTCGCGCGGCTGCGGGACCCGGCGGACCGGCGCGCGATCGGCCTGGCCGTGAACGTGACCGGGTCGGACGGATGCCACGGGCTCACCGTGGAGTGGGACACGATCGAGGTGGCTGGCGTGGCAGACCCGAGCCTCGAGGAGTTCGTCGGCCAGACGGTGGCCCGGCTCGCCGAGACGTCGGACCGTGCCCCGGTCGAGGTCTTCTTCGAGCTGCTGCTGCGCGACTCGCTCGCCACGACCATCCGCCAGCACGTGGGCGACGAATCAAACCTGCGGCTGATCATGCGGCATCGGGCGCACACCGGCGGAAGCGACGGCATCCTCGTGGGCGGACTGCCCCATCCGCGCGGCTGGGGCACCTTTCCGCGCTATCTCGGCCACTACTGCCGCGACCTCGGGCTGTTCAGCCTCGAGGAGTGCATCCATCACCTCACCGGACGGCCCGCCTCCCGGCTTCGGCTGAGCGAGCGCGGGCTGGTCCGCCCGGGGTATGCCGCCGACCTCGTGCTCTTCGACCCGCTCACGGTGCGGGACGTGGCGACCTACGACCACCCGAAGCGTGCCCCGGAGGGCATCCGGAGCGTGCTCGTCAATGGAGTTTTCGCGATCGACGACGGGCAGCCGACGGGTGCCATCGCCGGGGGAGCCCTGCGGCTGCGGGGCGAGCTCGGCGCCGTGGCGTGAACGTGAGCCGGGAGGCTGCGTTGCGGACCAAAGCCTCTGGACTGGCGGTCGGCGGGGGAGTAAATTCGCCCCACGAGAGGTGAGATGCCTCCCTGTCGGCCGCGGGAAGCGCGGATCTGTAGGATCCTCCGTCGTGCGATCCGGCCTCGGCGCCCGCGCGGGCCATTTCCACGACACCCCTTCCGTGACCAGCACCAGACGGGAGAACGGTCATGAATTTGAAACTTGAGGTGGTGGTACTCCCCGTCTCCGACGTGGACCGCGCGAAGGCCTTCTACGAGAATGCCGGATTCAGGCTCGACGCGGACTTCGCGGTGAGCGACGACTATCGGGTCGTGCAGTTCACGCCGCCGGGATCGCCGACATCGATCGTCTTCGGCACCGGACTCACCTCCGCCCGCCCGGGATCGACAGAGGGGCTGCATCTGGTGGTCTACGACCTGGAGGAGACGCGCTCCGATCTCATCGGTCGCGGCATCGATGTGACGGAGATCTTTCACGACGCGACCGGGGTGTTCCACCACGCCGGGAGCGAGGCGCGGCTCCCCGGGCCGCATCCAGAACACCCCGACTACAGCTCCTTCGCCTCGTTCAGCGACCCGGACGGCAACGGCTGGGTGCTGCAGGAGATCAAGGTGAGGCTGCCGGGCCGATGAGCGAACCGACAACCACCGACGTTCTGCTCGATGCGCTCCAGCGCGCGGCGGCCGCGCACGGAATCCACGAGAAGGAAGATCTCGGCGGCGTGTTCGACGTCGAGTGGCCGAAGTGGTATGCCGAGCACATGGCGCGCAGCCTTGCCGAGGCCGGCTATCGCCTCGTCGGCCCTAGGGACTGATCGGTTCGAGCAGCACGAGCGGGATCTGCCGCTTCGTCTTCTCCTGGTAGCCGCCGTAGTTGGCATACCGGGCCGTGATGATCGGCCAGAGGCGGGCGCGCTCCTCGGGGGCGGCGACCCGCGCGAGCATCGACACTCGGGGGCGGCCCTCGACCACGACCTCCACGTGCGGGTTGTCCCGGAGGTTGAGGAACCAGGCCGGATGCCGGTCGTCCCCACCGCGGGACGCCACGACCACGTAGGCGTCGCCCTGCTTGAGCGGAGACGTGAGCATCGTCGCCCGAGCCTCGCCGCTCCGGCGGCCGATCGTCGTCAGTTCGATCACGGGCATGTCCGAGATCGTCCAGCCGACCCTGCCACGAGTGATCCACTGCAGAAACCGGTGAGAGGATTCCATCGCCTTGAGCGAGAGCGTGCTCGGCATCTCGATCAGTCCTCCGTAACGCGGGCGTCGGGCGATGGGATGGCGAGGATGGTCATGGAGGCATCGTACGTCTCCGGTCGGCCGCGAGCTTGCGACTCTTCCCCGGACTGGGGCCAGCAACCTCCGCCGGGCGAGAAGCCGTCAACCCTAGGATAAGAAAAGATTCTCATTTGTCGAGGTTGGGGCTGGGGCCCGCATCTCGGATGAGCGTGGACACACTCCGACGACCCGTGACTTCGGCTCGCTCACTCATCCATTTTTCACGTCAATTCAGCTCCCAGGGGGACGTTAGTGATAACGCCAAAAGACCAGCCGAACTATGCCACCAGCCGACTCCGACCGACGCTGGCAATGCTCGCCGCGGCGGGAATCATCGTGGCATCTTGCACGATGGGCACCTCGGCGTGGGGCGCTGACGCCCCAGTCACCGACCCGACTGCCGTGACGGATGTCGCCGCCGCGCCCGCTGACACCGCGCCCGCTGACACCGCGCCGGTTGCTCCCGCGCCGGTGGCCTCCGTCGCTCCCGCGCCGGAGGTGGCAGCTCCTGCCCCCGACGAGGTGGTCGCGCCCGTTCCCGTGGAACCGGTCGTCTCGACGCCCGTCGTACCGGTTGCTCCGACCCCGGTTCTCGTGCCGACAATCCCACAGCTCATCGGCTTTCCATTCGGGCCCATGGCGTTCGTCATGGCTCCGCTCGGCTTCGTGTCCGGCCCGACCATCTCGGGTGACGCCATCGTGGGATCCACGTTGACCGCGGCGGCCACGTTCTCGGGGCCCACCACCGACGTTACCTACCAGTGGTTCGCGGGTTCGACGGATCCCGGCTCGGCAATCGCCGGCGCCGTGGGGGCCACTCTGCTCCTTACGCGGGACCTGGGAGACAAACAGATCTTCGTGCAGATCACCGGCACCGATGCTGGCACGCCGGCCGTCGGGGTCAGCGACCCCACCGACTTCGTGATCGTGCCGGACTTCGAGAGCCTGAGCTCCCCCACGATCTCGGGAACGGCAACCGTCGGGTCGACTCTCACGGCGACCGTCGGCGACTACTCCCTCGAGAACGACGGCGTCACCTACGAGTGGTTCCAGGAACAGAACCAGGTTCTCTACCCGATCGACGGAGCGACGGCCCGCACGTTGAAGCTGACCGCGAACGAACTCGGCACGACCGTACTGGTAAAGATCGTCGCGGTCCTCGACGGCTACGAGGACGTCTGGACGTGGAGCGCCCCGACCGCGGTGGTGCACGCGACCATTTCGAGCGTGCTGGCCCCGACCCTGACGGGCGACCTCACCGTCGGCAGCGTGCTCACGGTCACGCCGGGCACGTGGTCTTCGCCCAACGCGACCGACACCTACGACTGGGGCGTCTCCGGCGGGGAGTTCGGCGATTCCCTGCCAGACACCGGCCCCACGCACACGGTCACCACGGCCGACATGGGGTTGACCGTGGTGGTCAACGTCACCGCGCACAACGGCGACGAGATCTCGGACCCGATCCGGCTCACGACCTCCACCACCATCCCGTTCGCCGTGCCGACCGCACCCTTCACCTCCGACGCGGGCATCTCCGCCGCGAATCAGGGGAGCGTCACCGGAACGACCGCGAAGAACTCCGCAACGATCACCGTGCCGTCGGGAAACCCCGGCGACCACGTCTACGTCTACGGTTTCTCCACACCGACCGGGCTCGGCTGGTACGTGCTCGACGCCAACAAGCAGATCGTGGTGGACTACTCGTCGCTGCCGGGCGGCTCTCACCACCTCGTGGTGCTGAACCAGGCCGGGGCGGTCGTCGGCTGGCTCGCCGTGGCCAAGGCGGACCCCGCGGCGCTGCGTCTCGCATCCACGGGTGTGTCCTATGACGCGGCCGGGGTCTCTGGGCTCGCGGGTCTCGCATTGCTCACGGGACTCTCGCTGCTCGCGGCAGCGCGCGTCATCCGCAGAAAGCGCGAACTCGCGCTGGTCTAGCCCAGAGGGCATTCACTGCCCCGCCGATCTCGTGGTGAGCGAGACTGGCGGGGCAGTCTGCGTTTCGCTACCGACTCAGCGCGCCTCGGGCGGCCGCGCCACCAGGACGAGTCCCGGGCCGACGATCGACAGCGCGCCCGCGGCGAACGGGACGAGCGTCGTGGTTCCGCGGGCCAGCTCCAGCGTCGCTCCGTGCGCCGTCGTCAGCGACATCGATCGGTCGAGCGCGATGAGGATCGTGAAGCCCGCGGGCAGTGACTGCGGGGTCGAGACCCGATCGAGGCGAAAGTAGCGCGCCGAGGCGGGCGTGAGCGCCGGCCCGTCCGAGTCGACGTGCCTCACGAGCGAGAGGATCGCGTCGCGCGACCAGCCGCTCGTGTCGACCGCCGAGAGCGCGAGTTCGAAGCCCAGCCCGAGGTGTCCGTCTGCCGCGCCGTCGAGTTCGAAGCCGGTCCACTCGAGCAGGATCGACAGGTCCTCCGGTTCCTGCACCTCGGCGAGCAGGATGCCCGGGCCGATCGCGTGCAGCATCCCGGGTGGCACGTACACGGTGTCGTTCGCCGCGACGTCGATCGCGTGAAGGAGGCCGAGCATGCGCTCGGTCTGTTGGCCGTCGACGAGGCCGCGCAACTCGGCGGGGTCGATGGACTCGCGAAGGCCCAGGTAGACGGTCCCGGGGGTGAGGATGTACCAGGCCTCCGCCTTGCCATGGGCGGCGGCGAGGTGCTCGGCGGCGAACCCGCCGTCCGGGTGGGCGTGGATGGGCAGCCGCTGCCCGGCGTCGAGCAGCTTGACCAGGAGCATCGTGTCCGCGCCGAACCGCTCGAGGTGGGCCGCTCCGAGCCAGCCGATCGGTTCGCGGGAGACCGCGTCAGCGAGAAGCTCGCCGTCGGGAAGCCGAGTCTGGCCCTCCGGGGCGTGTCCGCGCACGCTCGTGGTGGAGCCCACCCAATCCTCCGGCGTGAAGGGGGCGGCCGGAGGCGCCGACCGGAAGTCGGAGATGCGGGTACCGCCCCGGTAGAACCGATCCGCCGGCTGGTTGGCGGCGAGTCGGATCGGCTCGAAGCCGGCGCTCATGATTTCGGCGCCTGGACCCCGGAGACGATGCCTTCGTCGAGGTCCACGGTGAAGCCGGCGCCGGTCGAGGCGCGCAGGTCGTCGACCGAGGTGCCCGGTGTCGCGGCGCGCAGCACGAGACCGTCGGGGGTCACGTCGAAGACCGCGAGATCGCTGATGATGCGGTGCACGACCCGACTGCCGGTGAGGGGCAGGTCGCACTCCGCCACGATCTTCGGGCTGCCGTCCTTGGCCGTGTGCTCGGTCACCACGACCACGCGCGGGGTGCCGGCGACGAGATCCATGGCGCCGCCCATGCCCTTGACCAGCTTGCCGGGGATTGTCCAGTTGGCGAGGTCCCCGTGGCCGGAGACCTGGAGGGCCCCGAGGATCGCGATCTGCACGTGCCCGCCGCGGATCATCGAGAACGAGGTCGTCGAGTCGAAGTAGCTGCCGCCGGGAAGCAGCGTCACGGTCTGCTTGCCCGCGTTGATGAGGTCGGCATCCTCCTCACCCTCGAACGGAAAGGGCCCCATGCCCAGCAGGCCGTTCTCGCTCTGCAGGGTCACCCGCACCCCCTCCGGCAGGTGGTTCGCCACGAGGGTCGGGATGCCGATCCCCAGGTTCACGTATTCGCCGTCGCGCAGTTCCCGCGCGGCGATCGCTGCCATCTCGTCCCGAGTCCATGCCATGTTCGTCTCCTCCCGCGGAGTTCTAGTCAGCGACCGTCGCGCGGGGGCGCAGGGTTCTCTGCTCGATGTCCTTCGTCCGTGGCAGAGACTCGACGAGCCGCTGAACGAAGATGCCCGGCGTCACGATGGCGTCTGGATCGAGGTAGTCGGCGTCGAGCACCTGCTCCGCCTCGGCGATGGTGATCCTGCCCGCGGTGGCGACCACCGGGTTGAAGTTGCGCGCGGTGTGGCGAAAGATCAGGTTGCCCTCGCGGTCGGCCTTGAACGCGTGGACGAGCGCGATGTCCGCGACGATGCCGCGCTCGAGCAGGTAGGTCTCGCCGTCGAACTCGGTGAGCGTCTTGCCCTCGGCCACCGGGGTGCCGACGCCGGTCTTCGTGTAGAAGCCCGCGATGCCCGCCCCGCCCGCCCGCAGTCGCTCGGCGAGCGTGCCCTGCGGCACGAACTCGACCTCGAGTTCGCCGTCCAGGTACTGCCGGGCGAAGAGCTTGTTCTCGCCGACGTAGGAGGCGACGACCTTCTTCACCTGGTGGTTCTCGAGCAGGACGCCGAGGCCCTTCCCGTCCACGCCCATGTTGTTCGAGACGATGGTGAGGTCGGTGGCCCCCGTGTCGCGCAGGGCCTCGATGAGGTCGGACGGGTTGCCGCTCAGCCCGAAGCCCCCCACCGCGATGGTGGCCCCGTCGTGCACGATGTCGCGCAGCGCCTCCGCTGCGGATGGCCAGACCTTTGACATGAACACTCCCTCGTGTGATTGCCCGGGCTTTTTCGACCACAAAGTGGTCAGAAGACGCCCGCACCCCACGCTAGTGTTCTCAATCTGTTTCTGTCAAAGTTGCCGGGCGTTAGCCAAGAATCCGATCACAGCGTGGTCAGCCGCGCTAAAGTTATCCACATAGTGGTCAGCGAGGGAGAAGCCGATGGCGGAACCGATCCAGGGCGGGCAGGTGATCTCGCGGGCGAGCAGCATCCTGCGCATCGTCAGCGAGAACGCCGACGGAGTGTCGTCGGCTGACGTGGCGCGGCGGGCCGGGCTCACCAGGCCCACGGCCCATCGCCTCCTGTCCTCGCTCGCCGCCGAGGGGCTGCTCGATAACGACAGCGGCCGTGCTCGCTGGCACCTCGGTCCCGAGCTGTACGTTCTCGGCTCCCTCGCCGCCGAACGCTACGACATCACGGATGTCGCCCGCGACAGCGTGCAGGCCCTCGCGCGGGAGACCGGGGAGAGCGCGTTCCTCTCCGCCCGCCGCGGCAACGAGACGGTGTGCCTGGTGCGCGAGGAGGGCAGCTTTCCGGTGCGGTCCTTCGTGTTGTACGAGGGGGTGCGGTTTCCTCTCGGCGTGGCGTCGGCGGGACTGGCGATGCTCGCGTTCTCGGCCGACGACGAGATCGACCGATACCTGGCGCGGGTTCCGCTCGAGGCGAGTTGGGGACCGCAGCACTCCGGGGAGGCGATCCGGCAGCGAATCGCGCTCACCCGCGAGACGGGCTTCGCGGTCAATCCGGGGCTCATCCTCGAGGGAAGCTGGGGCATGGGGGCGGCGATCTTCGACGACCGTGGCCGGCCGGCCTGGGCGCTGAGCATCACCGGGATCGAGCCGCGGTTTCGCGCCGAACGGCAGCCGGAGCTGGGGCGGCTGCTTCTCGAGCAGGCTCACCTGGTGGGGCAGCGGCTCGCGAGCACGCCCCGGCACGCCTCGCGGGGGTGAGCACGGGCCGCCGATCAGCGCAGCTCCACCGGCACCGTCTGCGGTCGCTCCCAGGCGAGGGTCAGCCCGTCGCGACTCTGCGGGCGGACGGCCTCGGCCACCTCCTTGGTGATGACGGCCCGGATCGTGTCCAGCATGTCTTCGTAGCTGGCCACGGCATCCAGTCGCAGCGTGATCACCTCGTCACGCACGAGCACCCGGCCCACGCCCTGGATCAAGACCATGGTGCCGTTCGAGGCGACAGGAACGTGCTCGAAGCGGTTGAGGCGCTCCCGCAGAAGCACGAGTGGGAGGGGCGAATCGGTGGGGCGAACGGTCGCCGTGAGTGCGAGCATGCCGCCTAGCCTGCGCCCGGTTGCTAACGGGAGAATGAATTGCGGCTGTGCGGGAGGCGTGAATCTCGATTCGGCCCGACCCCGGTCAGCGGGTCTTCGGCAGGTAGGCGGGGAGTTCCCGCTCGAGCACCGGCGCGAGGGCGCGGCTGTAGGTTGCGGTGAGGTGGTGCGAATCCGAGTAGACGAGCGTCGACCCGATGATCGGCGGGCAGGTCGTGCGGTCGCAGAAGTAGTCGCCGAGGTCCAGATACCCGGAGCCAGTGCGTGCGCTCACGGCCCTCTGCGCCGCGGCGATCGCCGGGTTGAAGGCCTCCGCCCGCGACACCGCGCAGCCGGACGTGTCGTTGAGGTTCTCGGCCAGGCAGAGCACCGGCGATGTCGCGAATTGCGGGGAGTCCGCCAGGGTGAGCACTCGCGAGCCGGCGGGCAGCCGCTCGATGGCGTGGTCGATTCCCGCCTCCCAGTCGCGCTGCTGTCTGGCCGCGTCCCGGTCGGGGCGCGGGCCGAGGTGGTTGGCCAGCACGATCAGGTCGGGCGGGTGGGCGTTGAGCGCCGTGACCACGGCGCCGCGCCAGGTGGAGCAGGGGCCGGTACGGTCCCACAGTCCGTCGGTGTCTTCTGAACGGCATCCGGACTTGGTGAAGGTGTCGAGCCGGATGCCGAGGCGGGTGGCGGCGGCCTCGAGGGCCGGAAACCAGCGGCCGGCGTGCGAGTCGCCGAAGAGCGCCACGACGGTCGACGAGCCGCGGTCGCCGAAGCTGCAGCGGATGACCGCGGACCCGGTGAGACCCTGCTGGCAGCCGTCGGTGTAGAGCTTGCCGGTGTCGTCGACAGCGGCGGCCAGGGTGGGTGAGACGCCGGATGGCACGAAGCCGGTGCCCACCGGGAGGGCCGACAGCACCGTCGCCGGCGCCGCGCGGCCGGAGTGCAGCGGAAGCAGGGTGGAGGCGGCAGCGCCCGCCCCGGCCAGGCAGACCGCCAGGGCGATCGACGCCGCGGCGCCGACGGCGACGACACGACGGTGGTGAATGCTCGAGCGGCCACGCATCGGCGTCTCGACGAAACGGAACAGGCAATAGGCGAGGGGCACCGCGAGGGCGGAAACGAGCAGCCCGGTGGCGAGGGGGAGCGGCTCTCCCGCCGGCAGCCTCTCGTGCAGGATCGCGAGCATGGGCCAGTGCACGAGGTAGAGGGAGTACGAGAGGGCACCGAGAAACTGGAGAGGGCGGGCGCCGAGAACGCCGCCGCGCGCGACGCGGCGGCCGAATCCGAGGACGAGCGCCGCCCCGGCGACCGGCGCCACGGTGGCCCAGCCCGGGTAGCTCGTCCCGGCGCCGAAAAGAACCGCGGAGGCGAGGATCGTGGCGAGCCCGGTGGCCGCCAGTAGCCGGGCGGTCAGCGGCGGAACCCGCGCGAGTGCCGGCGCTGCACAGGCGACCAGCGCGCCGGCCGCGAGCTCCCAGGCTCGGGTGGGCAGCGAGAAGAACGCCCACGGCTGGGAGGTGTTGGCCACGAGCAGGCAGGCCACGAAGGACAGCGCCCCGACGAGAGAAATGCCGATAGCGAGCCGCCCCGTCGAGCGTCTCGCCGCCAGGTACAGGGCGAGGAGCAGCAGCGGCCAGAACAAATAGAACTGTTCCTCAATCCCGAGCGACCAGAAGTGCTGGAACGGAGACGGGGTGGTGCCGGCGAGGTAGTCGGTCTTCTCGGTCGCAAACAGCAGGTTGGGCAGGTAGAGGGCGGACGCGATCCCGTCTCGCACAATCGTCGCGATGCGAAGCGGCGAGAGCAGCAGGAGGGCAGCCACCGTGGTCGCGACGATCACGACGAGCGAGGCGGGCAGGATGCGGCGCGCCCGCGCCGCGTAGAAGCGCGCGAAGTCGATGCGGCCGTTGTCGCGCAGGGCGGACACCAGATGACCGCTGATGAGGAACCCCGAGATGACGAAGAAGACATCGACGCCCGCGTAGCCGCCGGCGAGCCAGGGAACGCCCGCGTGGTTCAGCACGACCAGCGCGACCGCGACAGCACGCAGCCCCTGAATGTCTGCCCGGAATCCGGTCGTCGCCACGACCTCCGCGGGTCGGATGTGTGTCGTGTCGAGCACTGCGGGGTCCTCCCTCCGACCGATGGACGATGCCGCGCACCATAACAGGCCGCGGGAAACAGCAGGGGGCGCCGAGAGGTGGCACGATTAACCCCACACCGTAGGAAAGAAGCACCATCGTGACGCAGTCAGGCAACCGATCCACCCCGACGCTCCAGCCGGGGGACCGGTTCGTGCACACCGACCCGCTCGACCCGCTCGTGGCGCCGCTCCTCGAGGACCTCGAGCGCGAGTACGACGGACGCTACGGCACCATGTTCGGCCAGCCGGCGTCGGAGGAGATCTCCCGCTACCCGGCCGAGGCCTTCACCGCGCCGGGCGGCACGTTCGCCCTGCTGCTGCGTGACGGAGCGGCGGTGTCGGGCGGAGCATTCATGACGATCGACGAGTCGACGGTCGAGGTGAAACGAATGTGGACCCACGCCGACCATCGCGGCCAGGGGCTCGCCAGGCTCGTGCTCGCCGAACTCGAGGCGGAGGCACGCAGACGCGGTTTCCGCACCGTCGTGCTGAGCACCGGTCCGCGCCAGCCCGAGGCCGTGCGGCTGTACCTCGCCACCGGCTACACCCCGCTGTTCGACCCCGCGCTCAGCGCTGAGGCGATCGTGATCCACTCCTTCACCAAGGACCTGGAGGCGGCATGACCGGCGCGGAGTCGACCGGAATCGACGTGACCGTTCCGCCGAGCGGCAGCGGCTGCGTGGAGTGCGACGCCGCCGGTGGCTGGTGGGTGCACCTGAGGCGGTGCGCGGAATGCGGCCACATCGGATGCTGTGACTCCTCACCGGCGAAGCACGCGACGGACCACGCGGCGGCGACCGGGCATCCGATCATTCAGAGCTTCGAGCCCGGCGAGGACTGGTTCTGGGACTACCGGACGTCCGCAATGATCAGCGGCCCGGCGCTGGCGCCGCCCACGCACCGCCCGGTCGACGAGACGGCTCCCGGTCCGCGCGATCGGGTGCCGGCGAACTGGCGCGACCTGGTGGGCTAGCCGGGGGAGAAATTCGCCCGGAATCATCGGGTACGTGGCGGCTCAATCGGCGTAACATTTTGTACCAGAGATTCTCTGCCGTCAACGTGAACCGGGCAGCGTGCCGGTCGTCGGTGGGGACGATGGGTGGCGAGCGATGAGCATGATGGCCGAAATGATGTCCATGTCGATGAAGGACATGAAGGACACCCAGAAGATGGACATGGCGGGCATGCAGGCCTGCATCGAGGCCTGTTCGGCGTGCGAGCAGGCCTGTACCGTGTGCGCCGACGGCATGATGGACATGCCACGCTGCGCGAGCATGTGCGCGAGCACCGCGGACGTCTGCAACACGATGATGCGCATGATGATGCGCCCGGCGGGCTACGACATGCCCGCGATGATGTCGATGCTCGAGACCACGATCGCCATGTGCATGGCCTGCGCGGCCGAGTGCATGGCGCACGCGGACATGCGCGAGGAGTGCCGGATGTGCGCTCAGGCCTGCATGGAGTGCCAGAAGGCCTGCGAGGCGATGCTCGGTTCGATGAAGTCGATGTCGATGAGCTGAGACCAGGGGCTACTGAACCCGGTCAGGGCGCGAGGTCACCCTCGACCAGCACGTTGAACCAGCGATCGCCTACCGCGACGACGTTGTAGACGCCGTGGATGCCGACCGGCTCGCCCGCGGTCGCGAGGTTTTCGAGCGCCTCGTGGTGCCAGACGGTGACGGCGCTGCCGTCGAGGAGGTGCAGACGCACCCAGCCGTCGCCGATCGGGGCGCCGACCACGGCATCCAGCCACTTGCTCGGCGTCGCGGAGACCACGCGCTGCTGGATGAGGTGCATCGCGTGCCCCGGCCCGATCTTCTCGCAGCCCATCGCGTGCTCGCTCTGGCATGCCGAGAGCTGCTGCGCGGGCTGGGGAGAGTGGGACATTCTGGCCTCATCACGGGGGAAGCCGGGCCGAACTGGCGCCGGTCACTTCACGTTAGGGGAGGCGGCGCGAAGAGTCACCCGTGCCCGTAACCCAGCGAAACATTGGCCGAGCGGCCGCCGCCGACCGCAGCAAGATCCGCCGGATCCTCGCTATCGGGGGCCAGTCGTTGCTAATGTGGTGAATGTTGCCAGTGTTACTGGTGTTACACGCGACCTGGTCGCACGTCATGTATGGGGATCATGAGCCACACCGAACACGCCAGCGCCATGCCGCGCAGCGCCGATAAGGCCCGTCTCCGACTGGTCGCGGGGCTCATCGCCTTCGCCCTGCTCGCCGCCGGGTCAGTGGCGTCCGGCCAGGCCGCGTGGGCCACGACCTACCCCAGCTGGGGCGACGTTCAGGCCGCTCGGGCCAACGAGGGTGCCAAGAACGCGCAGATCGCCCGCCTCCAGGGCCTGCTGAACGCCCTCAGCGCCCAGGTACAGGCCACTCAGGCCGAGGCGGAGAAGAAGGGCACCGAACTCCAGGTCGCCCAGCAGAAGCTCGACGACGCGTCGGTCAAGGCGGACGCCCTCGCGGCCCAGGCGGATGCTGCGAAGGCACGCGCCAAGACGTCGCGCGAGCGGGCGGGCGCCATGGCCTCCCAGATGGCACGCTCCGGCAACACCGAGGTCGTCGCCACCCTCATGTTCAACGGCGGCAAGGCAGCCGACCTCCTGTCTCAGCTCAGCCTCGCCAGCAAGGTGACCGACCAGTCGAAGGGCCTGTACGAGAAGGCGGTGCAGGAGCAGAACAGCGCGCAGTCCCTCACCGAACAGAGCACCCTCGCCAAGACCGCGCTGAAGGCGCTCGCGGAGGCCGCCCAGGTCGCCCTCGACGAGGCCCAGACTGCGGCGACGAACGCCACCAACGCGCTGGCCGAGCAGACGGCCCACAAGTCGGAGCTCGACGCCCAGCTCGCGCTTCTCGTGAACAACACCCAGCAGACCGAGGCCGGCTATCGCACCGGAGTCGCCGTCGCGGCGGCGGCGAAGGCGGCCGCCGAGGCAGCGGCCCGGGCGGCGGCGGCAGCGGCGGCGGCGGCAGCGGGCGGCGGAGGCGGCGGAGGCGGCGGTGGCGGCGGTGGACAGACCGTCTCGAGCGGATGGGCCAGGCCGGCCGGCGGTCGGATCACGAGCGTCTACGGCTACCGGCTCGACCCGTACACCCACCGGAACGCCCTGCATTCCGGCACCGACCTCGGGGCGGGCTGTGGCACGCCGATCTGGGCCGCGCACTCCGGCCGGGTCATCTACGCCGGCCCCTACGGTGGCTACGGCAACTTCGTGCAGATCGCCAACAGCGACGGAAGCGGAATCTCCACCGGGTACGGCCACATCGTTAACGGCGGCATCCTCGTGAGCGTCGGCCAGACGGTGAGCGCCGGCCAGCAGGTCGCGCGGGTCGGCAGCACGGGGTGGTCCACCGGCTGCCACCTCCACTTCGAGGTGCGCTCCAACAACGTGGCGCGCGACCCGGTGCCGTACCTCCGCGACCGCGGCATCAACCTCTGAGCGAGCTCCGACCGGAGCGACGCGGGCGCTCCTAGCGAGCGACCGCAAACGTAGTGGAGAATGAGAGCCATGTCCAAGAAAATCGACGCGACTCTGAAGGACCTGATCAAGGCCCTCGAGAACCACGCGAAAGTCGTTGGCGGCCGAAACGCGTCGCTCAAGAAGTCCCAGCGTGCCGCGGCGAAGCTCCAGGCAGCCGCGAGTGCGTACTCCGTGGCGGTCTACACGAAAACGGGGCTGGACAGCCCGTTCAACGACGTTCTGCGTCCCGGGCTCGATGAGGCGACGGTCGCGTCGCTGGAGGCCGAGCGCGACGCCCTCGCGAAGATCGTGACCGGGTCGATCCCGCTGCAGCAGCGCGAGGCCAGCTAGCCGCACAGATCGCGTGGGGCACCACGCAAGGAGCGTGAGTGATCCAGTCGGCCCCCGGCCAGAGCGTGCTCGAGGCCGGTTCTCGGCGCGCACAGGCGCGCACGCTCGTGCAGATCCTCGCCGAGACCGCGCGGGACAATCCGGATGCCGTGGCGCTCGAAGACCCGGACGGCGCGATCAGCTACCGCCGGCTGCTGCGGCTCGTCAACGAGCAGGCCAGAGCGCTTCGCCGGGCCGGCGTGCGCCGCGGAGACGCCGTCGGCATCCGCATCCCCTCGGGCACGCGGGATCTCTACCTGTCGATCCTGGCGACGCTCGTGGTGGGCGCGGCCTACGTTCCGGTGGATGCCGACGATCCGGAGGAGCGGGCGCTGCTCGTGTTCCAGGAGGCGGCCGTGGTGGGCGTGATCGGGGCGGGCGGCGTGTTCGAGCCGATCGGCTCGGCCATCGGCACGCGCGGTTCCGTCACCGACGGCGAGTCGACCGATGAGCCGTCCGCCGAGGCTCCCCGCCCGGAGGACGACGCCTGGGTGATCTTCACCTCCGGGTCGACCGGTGTGCCCAAGGGGGTCGCGGTGACGCACCGCTCCGCGGCCGCTTTCGTGGACGCGGAGGCCCGGCTTTTTCTGCGGGGCGAGCCGATCGGACCGGGCGACCGGGTGCTCGCCGGCCTTTCGGTGGCCTTCGACGCGTCCTGCGAGGAGATGTGGCTGGCCTGGCGCAACGGGGCGTCCCTCGTTCCGGCACCGCGGTCGCTCGTACGCTCCGGTGTCGACCTCGGCCCCTGGCTCATCGCCCACGGCATCACCGTTGTCTCGACCGTCCCCACCCTCGCGTCGCTCTGGCCCGAGGAGTCGCTCGAGCTGGTGCGACTCGTGATCTTCGGCGGCGAGGCGTGCCCGCCCGAGCTCGCGGCGCGGATCTCGGCCCGCGGTCGCGAGGTGTGGAACACCTACGGCCCCACGGAGGCCACCGTCGTGGCCTGCGCCGCGCCGCTCGGGGGCGCGGGACCCGTGCGCATCGGTCTTCCGCTCGACGGCTGGGATCTCGCGGTTGTAGATGCCGCGGGGGAGCGGGTGGCGGAGGGGGAGACGGGGGAGCTCATCATCGGTGGGGTCGGGCTCGCCCGCTACCTCGACCCGCTGAAGGACGCGGAGAAGTTCGCGCCCCACGCCGGACTGGGCTGGGATCGGGCCTACCGCAGCGGGGACCTCGTGCGCTTCGAGAGCGAGGGCCTCGTCTTCGTGGGGCGCGCGGACGACCAGGTGAAGCTCGGCGGCCGCCGGATCGAGCTCGGCGAGGTGGAGGCGGCGCTCCAGTCGCTCGAGGGGGTCGCCGGCGCCGCGGCCGCCGTGCAGACAACCCCGGCCGGCAACCACGTGCTCGTGGGCTACCTCGCCCTCGTCGACGGCGTGGTGGGCTTCGATCGCGCTGTCGCGAGCGATGCCCTGAGGGATGCCCTCCCCGCCGCCCTCGTTCCGCTCCTCGCCGTGGTGGACGAGCTGCCCACCCGCACCTCGGGCAAGGTGGATCGCGCCGCCCTGCCCTGGCCGCTCCCCGCCTCCGACGAGCCCGCGGCCGAGCAGCTGTCGCCCACCGCCGCCTGGATCGCCGAGCGCTGGACCGCGATCCTCGGAGCCCCGGTGGCCGGCCCAGACGACGACTTCTTCGCGCAGGGTGGCGGCTCGCTCTCCGCCGCCCAGCTGGTCTCGGCGATCCGGGAGCGGCATCCGCAGACCAGGGTCTCAGACATCTACGACCACCCGCGGATCGGGTCGCTCGCCGACGAGCTCGACGCTCGTGCGCCAGCCGCCCCCGCCGCGACGAGGAAGGTCGCGCGCACCCCGCTCGCCAGCCAGCTCGCCCAGACCCTGCTGGGCATCCCGCTGCACGTGCTGGTCGGCGCACGCTGGCTGGTCTACCTCGCCGTGGCGAACAACCTGCTCTCCCTCGTCTTCGGGGTCTCCTTCGTGCCCACCGTGTCCTGGTGGTGGATCGCCGTGGGGTTCGTGCTGTTCATCACCCCGCTCGGCAAGATGACGATCGCCGTGGTCGCCGCGAGGCTCCTGCTCGCCGGGGTGCGGCCGGGAGACTACCCGCGCGGCGGCTCTGTGCACCTGCGGCTCTGGCTCGCCGAGCAGGTGTCGCTTCTCGTGGGTCCGGCGAGCCTCGCCGGCGCGCCCTGGATCAGCTACTACGCGCGGGCGCTCGGCGCGAAGATCGGCGAGGGGGTCGACCTGCACTCGCTTCCGCCGGTCACCGGGATGCTGTCGATCGGCCCGCACGCGGCGATCGAACCCGAGGTGGACCTGGCCGGCTATTGGATCGACGGCGACGTTCTGCGCCTCGGCCACGTGCACATCGGCGCCGACGCGGTGATCGGGTCGCGGAGCACCCTTCTCGGCGGGGCCAGCGTCGGGAGAGGGGCCGAGGTGGAACCGGGGGCCGCGGTCTTCGCGCGCGTGCCGGCCGGCGAGCGATGGGCCGGGTCGCCCGCCGCGCGCGTGGGCTCCGCACGACACGCCTGGCCGATCGAACGGCCGCCGCGCGGCCGGCGCTGGCTCTTCGTCTACGGGGCCGGGTCGGTCGCCCTCTCCGCGATGCCCGCCGTGAGCCTGGCGTTGGGGGCGCTCGTCGTCGGCTCGACCATCGGCGACGCGTCCACCCTCGGGGTCGCGCTCCTGCGGGCGGCCGTCGCCGTGCCGCTCGCCGTTCTGGTGAGCGGGGCGAGCTACGCGTTCCTCGTGCTCCTCGCCGTGCGCGCCCTCGGCGTGGGGCTCCGCGACGGGTACTTCCCGGTGCGCAGCCGCATCGGCTGGCAGGCCTGGTCGACCGAGCGCGTGCTCGACAGTGCGCGGACCCTGCTCTTTCCGCTCTACGCGAGCCTGTTCACGCCGGTCTGGCTGCGCATGCTCGGCGCCACCGTCGGCAGCGGGGTCGAGGCATCCACGGTGCTCCTGATCCCCTCGCTCACGACCATCGCGCCCGGGTCGTTCCTCGCCGACGACACGATGGTGGCCACCTACGAACTCGGCGGCGGCTGGATGCGCATCGGCCGGGCGAAGATCGGCCGACGGGCGTTCCTCGGCAACAGCGGCATGGCGGGGCCCGGCCGCACGGTGCCGCGGAACGGTCTCGTGGCCGTGCTCTCGGCCACGCCGCGCAAGGCGAAGCGCGGGTCGCCCTGGATCGGCAACCCGCCGCTGAGACTGCGCCGCACCGTCACCGACGTGGACGAGGGGCGCACCTTCGAGCCGAGCGTCGCCCTGCGGATCGCCCGCGGCTCCTGGGAGGCCCTGCGCATCGTGCCGGTCTTCGTGACGGCGTGGATCGCGCTCGGGGTTCTCGGCTCCCTCGAGTCGCTCTGGATCGTGGCCGGCGGGGTGTGGTGCGTCGTTCTCTCCGGCGTTGTGATGCTCGCCGCCGGCGCGGCGGCGGCGACCGCCACGACCTGCGCCAAGTGGCTCGTGGCCGGGCGGATCGACGCGAGCGAGCATCCGCTCTGGTCGTCGTTCGTGTGGCGCAACGAGCTCTCGGACACCTTCGTGGAGATGGTCGCGCGCCCGTGGTTCGCGGCGAACGCCACCGGCACCCCGGCGCTCGCGTGGTGGCTGCGCAGCCTCGGCGCGCGGGTCGGCCGCGGGGTGTGGTGCGAGACCTACTGGCTGCCGGAGGCGGACCTCGTGACCCTGGCCGACGGCGTGACCGTCAACCGAGGCTGCGTCGTGCAGACCCACCTCTTCCACGACCGGATCATGCAACTGGACACCGTGCGGATCAGCACCGGGGCGACACTCGGCCCGAACAGCGTCATCCTGCCGGCGGCATCGATCGACGAGGGCGCCTCGGTGGGCCCTGGCTCGCTCGTGATGCGGGGCGAACGGGTGCCGCCCGGCTCGCTCTGGGCGGGCAACCCCATTTCGCCCTGGCCGTCGCCGCCATGGAATACTTGACGGCAGTCATGCCCCAGTCCCCGCGATCGACCTACGGCTCCCCGTCCGCGGGAGACCCCTACCTGCCGACGAGCGGTAACAGCGGCTACGTCGTCGAGCACTACGACATCGACCTCGACTACCGGGTGAGCACCAATCGCCTCGTGGCGACCGCGGTCATTTCGGCCCGTGCCGACCAGGCGCTCGAGCGGTTCAGCCTCGACCTCGCCGGCCTCGTGGTCGACCGGATCACGGTGGCGGGCGAGCGCCCACGCAAGGTCTCCCAGACGGCCCGCAAGCTCGTGATCACCCCCGCGCTGCCGCTGGCCGACGGCGAGGCGTTCGAGGTGGTGGTGCGCTATCGCGGCAGCCCGCATCCGATCCGCAGCCAGTGGGGCGAAATCGGCTGGGAGGAGCTTGCCGACGGCGTGCTCGTGGCCAGTCAGCCGTCCGGGGCGTCGTCGTGGTTCCCCTGCAACGACCACCCGAGCGACAAGGCCACGCTCACCCTCGCCGTGGCGTGCGAGTCGTCATACGCCGTGGTCTCCAACGGCACCCTCGTCTCGCAGACCACGCGTTCCGGGCGCACCCGGTGGCTGTTCGCGGCCACCGAGCCGATGGCGACATACCTCGCGACCGTGCAGATCGGCCGCTACCGCACTCTCGACGTGCTCGCGGCGCCGGTGCCCACGCGCATCCACTTCCCCCCGCAGCTCGCGCGGAACGTGGCGACGGATTTCGAGCGCCTGGGCGAGATGATCGGCCTGTTCTCGAGACTGTTCGGCCCATACCCGTTCGAGACGTACTCGGTGATCGTGACCCCGGACGAGCTGGAGATCCCGCTCGAGGCCCACCGCACCGCGGTGTTCGGCCGCAACCACGTGGACGGGGCGCACGGCAGCGACCGCCTGATCGCCCACGAGCTCGCCCACCAGTGGTTCGGAAACAGCCTCACCGCGGGCGCCTGGCGCGACATCTGGCTGCACGAGGGCTTCGCCTGCTACGCGGAGTGGTTGTGGGCGGAGGCTAGCGGTGGGGCGACCGCCGAGCAGAGCGCCCGGGAGGCGTGGGACCGCCTCGACGAGCTGCCGAAGAACATCGAGATCGGCGACCCCGGACCTCGGGCCATGTTCGACGACCGGGTCTACAAGCGCGGCGCCCTCGCGCTGCACGCGCTCCGGCGGCACCTCGGCGATGCGTCGTTCTTCGCCGCCCTCCGCGGCTACACCCTCGCCTACCGTTGGCGCACGGTCACGCCGCGCGACTTCGCCGCGTTCGTCGCGGCGTCAGGGGGCGGGGAGGCGGTCGACGACATCCTCCGGCGCTGGGTCTACTCCCGGCCGCTGCCGGCGCTGATCGTCGTCTGACCGCGCCGACCGCCGAACGGCTACAGGCGGATGAACTCCGGGTTGCCCCAGATGGGACGGTGCGACACGTCCTTGCCGGGCTTCGGCGCGTCGACGATTCCGCCGTTGCCGTCATAGATGCCGATGTGCTGGTGCGGGTAGTAGACGAGGTCGCCGGCCACGGCCTCCGAGCGCGGAATGACCGTGCCCTGGGCCGCCTCGGCCACGGCGTTGCCGGTGAGGTGAACGCCGAACTGCGCGTAGACGTACCGCACGAAGGTGTCGCAGGTGAAGCCAGTGCTCGGCGAGTTGCCGCCCATGATGTACGGCACCATGCCCACGAACTGCATCGCGTACTGCACCACGGCCGGCCCGCCGCCCTGGAGGTCCGGCGGGTTGATGTACATGTTCGCGCCGACCGACAGGGGCGTCGCTGGCAGGGCGCCGCCGCCGTACACGCCGAGCGCGATCCGCGTCGCCGCGTACTAGACGCTCGACTTGTCGCGGACCACGTCGTCGGTCTCGACCGTGCTGCTCACCGTGAGGTGCTGCGAACGCTCGATCATCGACGAGACCTGCGCGTCGGCATCCGTCGCCGAGGCAGAGACGGCCGGGATGGCCATCGTCGCGGCGAGACCGAGGGCCACGACCATGGCCGTGCCGGTGGCGGCGGCCCGTCGCAGGGAGATGGTGGGACGTTGCGTGCGGGGGGCCGAGTGCCTGCCGAGGTGAGAAGCCAAGATCCGAGAAGTTCCATATCGCGTTGCGTTACCAGAATGTGACCTTGAGGAGCCTACCCCACGCGACTGGGATCGCGCGGATCCACACGCTAGTTTTGACGGGTGAGCGAAACACGAACAGACCTTGAGCGCCAGTACGACAGCCTCCGAGAGCGCAACCTCACTCTTGATCTCACGCGCGGCAAGCCGTCGCCCGAGCAGCTCGACCTGTCCAACGCGCTCCTCTCCCTTCCCGGCGAGCACGACTACCGTGACGCGAGCGGCACCGACCTGCGCAACTACGGCGGCGCGGACGGCCTGCCAGAACTGCGCGAGATCTTCGCCGAGCTCCTCGCCGTGCCGGCCGCCCAGCTGCTCGCCCTCGGCAACGCGAGCCTCGCCGTGATGCACGACTCGGTGGTTAACGCCCTCCTGCACGGCGTGCCGGGGGGCAGCGGTCCCTGGCGCGACGTTGAGGACCTGGCCTTCCTCTGCCCGGTTCCCGGCTACGACCGTCACTTCAGCATCTGCGAGTCGCTCGGTATCCGGATGATCCCCGTGCCCTTCGTGGACGGCCGGCTCGACCTCGAGACGATCGCCCGCCTCGTGGCCGAGGACGCCTCGATCCGAGGAATGTGGTGCGTTCCGATGTACTCGAACCCCACCGGACTCGTCTACACCGAGGAGGAGGTGGACGCGCTCGTCGGAATGCCCACCGCCGCGCCGGACTTCCGCCTCTTCTGGGACAACGCATATGCCGTGCACCACCTCACCGACGACGAGCCGCCGGTGATCGACGTTCTGGGCGCCGCGGCGACGGCCGGGCATCCCGACCGTCCACTCGTCTTCGCCTCGACCTCCAAAGTCACCCTGCCCGGCGCGGGCGTCGCCTTCCTCGGCGGTTCGGTGGACAACATCGCCTGGTTCCGACGGCACAGCGCGGCCCAGACCATCGGGCCCGACAAGATCAACCAGCTTCGCCACGTGCGGCTGCTGAAGAGTGCGGATGGCGTACGCCATCACATGCGCGCCCACCGGGCCGTCGTCGAGCCCCGCTTCGCCGCCGTGCTCGCCATTCTCGAGCGGCGACTCACCGGGGTGGCGACCTGGTCGCGCCCGGCCGGGGGCTACTTCATCAGCCTCGACGTCGCGCCGGGCACCGCCGCCGCGGCCATCGCCCTCGCGAAGGACGCCGGCGTCGCGGTGACCCCGGCCGGGTCCACGTGGCCGCACCGCAACGACCCGCTGGACTCCAACATCCGCATCGCCCCGACCTTCCCCTCGATCGCGGAACTCGAGGCGGCCATCGATGCCCTGTGCACCTGCGTGCTGCTCGCCGGGGCGGCCGACTGACTGCTCGCGACGGCTCTCCAGGGCCGATTCCCGCAGCGCGGAAGCGAAACTCCCCCGCATCTCCCCGGCTTTGACGGGTTGCACGCTTAAGGTAACGGTGTGTGGCGTGCTAATAGACCTCAGGACGATCTCTTCGACGAGCCTGGCGATGACCGTGCCCGCGTGGAGCTGCAAGTGACCGCCCCTCATGCCCTGACCTTCGGTGACCCGAACTACGTGCTCGCCAATGTCGCCGAGCCCGTGTGGCACGAGTGGCGCAGCCAGCTCGCGACGGTGGGCGGCCCGTCGCCGCTTCTGCACTTCGTGGATTCGCCCCGCACCCGCATCGAACTCGGGGCGACGCATCCGGGCGGACTCGCCCAGTTCATCACCGGCAAGAGCACCCTGCTCTCGAGCCTCATCCGCGACGATGTCGCCCTGCGCGCGGCCAAGCTCGCCGCCGGGGAGATCGCGGCGAAGGGCCTCGAACTCGCCACGGCCCGCGGCATCGACTCCATCCACCTGGGAATCGGAATCGCCGACTGGCAGCACGGTGGCGTCGAATACCGTGCCCCGGTGCTGCTGCGTCCGCTCGCCATCCGGCGCTACGGCAGCGACTTCGAGGTGAAGCTCAAGGGGGCGCCGTTCCTGAACCCGGCGCTCGCGAAGGCCCTCGCTGAGCAGTTCCAGATCGAACTCGACACCGGCGCCTTCGTGGCGCTCGCCGAGGAAGACGGATCGTTCAAGCCGAACCCGGTGATCGACCGCCTGCGTGGCCTGACCTCCCACCTCGACTGGTTCAACGTGCAGCCGCGACTCGTGGTCTCGTCGTTCGCCGACGTGGGCACCGCGATGGTGGAGGACGCCGCCGACCTCGAGCACCCCATCCTCGACGCGCTCGCCGGCAACCCCTCGGCGAAGTGGACGATCGAGGAGAGCTACGCCCCGGTCGAACCGCAGAATCCTGACCGGCGCACGCCGGAGACGGACACCCTGCTGCTGGACGCGGATGCCGAGCAGGAGAACGTGATCGCCCAAATCGCGGCCGGAAACTCCGTGGTCGTGAAGACCCTCCCCGGCACCGGAGCCACCCAGACGATAGTCAACGCCCTCGGGTGCCTCGTGAGCCAGAACAAGCGGGTGCTGGTGGTGAGCGCTCGCCGCTCCTCGCTCACCGGCATCGCCCAGCGCCTCGGCGACATCGGTCTCGCGGGCATCGCGGTGTCTCCGGCCACGCTGCGCCGCGACCTCATCCGCTCGATCGGCCGCAACGAGAAGGCCAAGGCGCCCCAGGTCGGCGAGGTGGATGACGCCCTCGTGCGCCTGCGCAAGGTTCTGCTCGACTACCGCGGCGCCGTCGCCCGTCGCGACCCCGCCCTTCGCGTGTCGGTGCTCGACTGCCTCACCGAGCTCTCCCGGCTCGCCCTCCTGCCGACGCCTCCCGCGACGACCGCCCGCCTCTCCCGCCAGTCGGTCGAGCTGATGGCCGACGACCGCTCCCGCGCCGCGACCGCCATGGTCGAGGCGGCAACCCTCGGCGAGTTCAAGTACGGCCCGGGCGACTCGCCCTGGTACGGCGCCACCTTCTCCTCGAGCGAGGCGGCCACCCGCGCCCACGGCATCGCCCAGCAGTTGCACCACACCGAACTGCCGCGCCTGCTCGAGCGCGCCAACGAACTCATCTCCGGCACTCGGATGCGGCCCTTCGAGTCGATCAACGAGCTGGGCGTCTACCTGCGGCTGCTCACCGACATCCGCGACACCCTCGACAAGTTCCAGCCGGTGGTCTTCGACCGCTCGCTCAGCGAGCTCATCGCGGCCACGTCATCCCGCAAGGACTCCCCGGAGATGTCCGGCGCGAACCGACGCAGGCTCAAGCGGCTCGCCCGCGAATACGTGCGGCCCGGTGTGCACGTGGGCGACCTCAACGAGGCGCTCGTTCGCATCCAGCAGCAGCGCATCCTCTGGCAGCGATTCGTCGCCGCCGGGGTCACCCCCGAGGTGCCGGTGGGAATCGCGGACGTGCAGGTCGCGTACCAGCAGGTGGCGCAGGACCTGACCTTCCTCGACGAGCCGCTCGGCGCGGTGACGCGCGAGACGCAGCTCGTCTACCTGCCCATCCACGTGCTCATTGAGCGGATCGCCGGCCTCGCCGCCGACTCCGATGTGCTGCACAACCTGCAGGAGCGGGCCCACCTGCGCACCACGCTGCGTGACCTCCAGCTCGACCCTCTGCTCGAAGACCTCGCCTCCCGGCACGTGCCGGAGGAGCAGGTCGCGGCCGAGCTCGAACTCGCCTGGTGGCAGTCCGCCCTCGAGTCCCTCCTCGAGACCGACCGGGCGCTGCTCAACGCCAACACCTCCGTGCTCGACCGACTCGAGGCCGACTTCCGGCTCGTCGACGAGGCGCACGCCGCCGGGAGCGCGCAACTTCTGGCCTGGCAGCTCGCCGAGAGCTGGAGCATCGGCCTGGTCGACTGGCCGGACGAGGCCGCGGAGCTCAAGACCGTCCTTCGCACCGAGCGCATGGATGCCCGCGTCCTGCAGGAGGCGGCCCCGCACCTGTCGCGCACGGTCGCGCCGATCTGGCTCGCGTCGCCGTACGAGGTGGCCCAGATCACCGACACCCTGCACTTCGACACCGTGATCCTGGTCGATGCGGGCGCCACGACGCTCGCCGAGAACGTCGCCGCGATCCGCCGTGGAAAGCAGACCGTGGCCTTCGGCGACCCCGTGACCCAGACCCCGGCGCCATTCGACATCGCCCTGGGGGATGCGGAGGACGAGCAGGACGACGACGTCGCCGCCGCCCTCGACGAGCTTCACGCCGAGTCCGCACTCGCCAGGCTGGGAACCCTGCTGCCGACCCTGGCCCTCACCCGCAGCTACCGTGCGGGCGGCGAGGATCTTGCCGAGCTCGTCAACCGCCGCTTCTATGCCGGCAAGATCGAGTCCTTCCCCTGGGCCGGAAGCTTCCTCGGCCACAGCAGCATCCGGCTTGACTTCGTCGCGGACGGCTCGGGCATGCCCGATCCGGAATCCGGGGGAGTGGAGAGCGTGGACGCCGAGGTCAACCGCGCGGTGGAACTCGTGATCGAGCACGCCACGATCCGACCGCACGAGTCGCTCATGATCATCACCGCGAGCGCGCGTCACGCCGTTCGGGTGCAGCAGGCCGTGCTCGCCGCGACCGTGGGGCGTCCAGAGGTGAGCGAGTTCGTGCTCGGCGACCGGGCAGAGCCCTTCGCCGTCATGACCATCGAACAGGCCGTGGCCCAGAGCCGCGACCGCGTCATCCTCTCGATCGGCTACGGCCGCACCCCGCACGGTCGCGTGCTCAGCGACTTCGGCGCCCTCGGGCGGCCGGGCGGCGAACGGCTCCTCGCCGTGGCGATGACGCGGGCACGTCGGTCCATGGTGATCGTCACCTGCTTCGAACCGCAGGACATCGACGAGGGCCGCATGCAGTACGGCGCGGTCGCCCTCGCGGAGATCCTCGCCGACGTGAGCGCCCGCAGCACGATCCAGCCGGTGCCGGACGACAGCGAGCCCATGCTCGTCGACCTGGCGCGCCGCCTTCAGGTGCGCGGTCTGCGGGTCGCGCTCGGCCATCGTGGCAAGCTCGGCCTCGTGGCGTCGCACCAGGGGATGTGCCTCACGATCGAGACCGACACCGTGCTTCAAGGGTCCAGCCTGCGCGAGTCGCTGCGCCTGCGCCCCGAGATGCTGCGCCGGCTCGGCTGGCACTACCTTCGGGTACACGCCTTCGAGCTCTTCAGCGAGCCGGATGCCGTGGCCGATCGCATCGTCACCATGCTCGGCCTCGACACGGCGCCCAAGACCGAGCCGATCCCGATCGTCGCCCCGCGGGGCTGACTGGTGCCGGACGCTACGGATGGCACCGAGCCCGCGCCCGGCAAGCCGCCGCGCAAGCGACGCCGGGTCACCACCACGCCGGTTCCCGGCGCGGACCCCAGCCCGCCGAGCGAGCCGCAGCGCCACGCCGAGGGCGAGAACGACGAGCGCCTGAGAGTGGACAAGCCGCCGCACTGGGGCTGAGAAGGCCGGCTCAGCATCCCACTCGTCTCGGCTCGCAATCCCACTCAACCGTCGGTAACTGTCGGCTGGGGCCTGCCAGCGAGCAGTTGGTGACGGTTGAGTGGGGTTGGGCGGGCCGGTGTCCACTCGTCCGTCAGTAAGTGTCGGCTGGGGCCCGCCAGCGAGCAGTTGGTGACGGTTGAGTGGGGTTTGGCGGGCCGGTGTCCACTCGTCCGTCAGTAAGTGTCGGATGGGGCTTGCCGGCGAGCAGTTGGTGACGGTTGAGTGGCCGCCGTGGCCGCGGCGGCCGAGGCGGCCGAGGCGACCGGGCGGGCTGCCGGCGGCGCTACTCGGAGGGCTGGGAGTGCGCGCCGCTCGACGCCGGACTCTTGGCCAGCAGGTCGCGGATCTCGCCGAGGAGCTCGAGTTCGGTGGGCGGTACTTCCTCGTCGGCCGTCGGCTCCTCCTGCTTCTTGCGGAAGGACACGCGCTTGAGGTAATTGATCGGCACGATGAGGGCGAAGTAGACCACGATCGCCACCAGCAGGAACTGGATGACGGCCGCGATGACCGCACCGAAGTGCATGGTGGCCGTGCCTCCGCCGGTGGTCGGGATCGAGACCGGCAGGGCCTTCTCGAGCGACTTGGCGTTGAAGAGCGCGCCGATCGCCGGGTTGAAGACGCTGTTGACGATCGTGTTGACGATGCCGGTGAAGGCGGCGCCGATGACGACGGCGACCGCGAGGTCGATGACGTTGCCCCGCAGAATGAACTCTCTGAACCCCTTGAGCATTGCGTGACTCCCTACGCGACGAACTGGACTAGCTGGAGCTCGACGATACCGCAGCCGGGGCTTTTGCCGGAGTTGACGGGGCCGAGTCAGGCTTGGATTTCGGCTCGGACTTCGTGTCCGACTTCGTCGCCGAACCGCCCGAGGGTTCGCCGGACGCCCCCTTGGAGGCCGACTTCGTGCTGGACTTGGCATCCGCGCGGGCGTCGTTGCGGTAGAAGCCGGTGCCGTTGAAGGTCACGCCGATCGAGTTGAAGACCTTGCGCAGCTGCGGTTCGTGGCAGTTGGGGCACACCGTGAGGGAGTCGTCGGTGAACGCCTGGTACTGGTCGAACGCGTGGTCGCAGTTCGCGCAGCGGTACGAATAGGTGGGCACGCGGTCCTCCGTGCGGTAGGCGGTACTGGGTGAAAGTCAGAAGGTGACGAGGGCGTTCGGTGTGACTGCACCATCCACGCGCTTGTCGTGCACCTCGCTGGGCACTGAGTCGACAAGTTCCCGGTCGAAGATCACAGCATAGACCGGTGGGCACTTCTCCATCGATCCGAGCGTGCGATCGAAGTATCCGCGTCCCCACCCCATGCGCAGTCCCGTTCGGTCGACGCACGCGGCCGGCACGATGATCAGGTCGACGTCATTAATGGCGAATGGACTTAACAACTCGCCGACGGGCTCCGGCATTCCGAAGAGCCCCTCGATCTCGGTCTCCCCGTCTCCGACTGTCCAGTCGAGGAGGCCGTCGTCGCGAGAGATCGGGAAGAGGATGCGCACGCCGTGCTCCGACGCCCAGTTGAGGAACGGCCGGATGTTCGGCTCGTCACGGGAGGGAAGGTACGCGGCGAGGGTCTTCACGCCGAGTCTCGTCGCGAGTTCGATCAGGTGCCGACTCAGTTCCGTCGTCGACCGCTCCCGCTCCGGCGCGGTCATGATGCGCCGATGCTCGCGTATCTCGGCCCTCAGGGCCCGCTTATGGTGGCCAACATCCCCGCTCATGCTCACATCCTAAGTGTGTGTCGTTTGTTAACCCCCTCGAAACGGGCACAGGTTAGCCTTGTCCACATGTCGTTTAAGATCACAAAAGCAGTCATTCCCGCAGCGGGCCTCGGAACACGGTTCCTGCCCGCGACCAAAGCCATGCCGAAGGAAATGCTTCCCGTGGTCGACAAGCCAGCCATCCAGTATGTGGTGGAAGAGGCCGTCGCCGCGGGACTCACCGATGTTCTCATGATCACGGGCCGCAACAAGAACGCCCTGGAGAACCATTTCGACCGTGTCGGCGAGCTCGAGGCGACCCTGTTGCAGAAGGGTGACATCGAGCGCCTGCGCAAGGTCAACTACGCGACGGACCTCGCCGAGGTGCACTATGTGCGCCAGGGCGACCCGAAGGGACTCGGTCACGCCGTGCTCCGGGCCAGGATGCACGTCGGTCACGAGCCGTTCGCCGTGCTGCTCGGTGACGACATCATCGACGACCGCGACGTGCTGCTCGCCCGCATGATCGAGGAGCAGGGCCTGCGCAACGCGACCATCGTCGCCCTGCTGGAGGTGGACCCGTCCGTCGTGCACATGTACGGCGTCGCGACGATCGAGGCGACCGAGACCGACGACGTCGTGCGCGTGACCGGCCTGGTGGAGAAGCCGACCAAGGAGAACGCGCCGTCGAACTACGCGATCATCGGCCGGTACGTTCTGCAGCCGGAGATCTTCGACATCCTCGAGCACACCAAGCCGGGCAAGGGCGGCGAGATCCAGTTGACGGATGCGCTCGAGACCCTCGCGGCCAACCCCAGCATCGCGGGCGGCGTGTACGGCGTCGTGTTCCGCGGCCGCCGCTACGACACGGGTGACCGCCTCGACTACATCAAGGCGATCGTGCAGCTTGCCGTCGAGCGCGAAGACCTGGGTCCGGACCTTCGTCCGTGGCTCAAGGAGTTCGCCAAGGACCTGGAGTAGTCGTCCGCGCCCGGCCGTCCGGTCTCCCGGGCGGCTCGGGCGCCGTGGCGGCCAGCCTCTAGAATGGTGACCGTGGCGACGCCGATACCTACGCTCCGTGAGGGCAACGTGGCGATTCGCCCGATTCGCCTCCGGGATGCCCGGGCGCTCGAGCGGGAACTTCTCGACAACCGGGGCTGGCTGCGCAAGTGGGAGGCGACCAATCCCCACGGCGCGATGAGTTTCGACGTGCGGTCCAGCATCCGCAGCCTGCAGGCCAATGCACGGGCCGGCTTCGGGCTGCCGTTCGTGATCGAGTACGACGGCGAGCTCGCCGGCCAGCTGAACGTCTCGAGCATCACCTACGGGTCGCTCTCGTCGGCGTCGGTCGGCTACTGGGTCTCCGAGCGCTTCGCCGGCCTCGGAATCACCCCCGCCGCGGTCGCCCTCGCCACCGATTATTCGTTCTTCCAGGTGGGCCTGCACCGCATGGAGATCTGCATCCGGCCGGAGAACGGCCCGAGCCTGCGCGTGGTGGAGAAGCTCGGCTTCCGCTACGAGGGGCTGCGCCGGCGGTACATCCACATCAACGGCGACTGGCGCGATCACTTCTGTTTCGCCCTGGTGGCGGAGGAGGTTCCGTCCGGGGTGCTGCGGCGCTGGCGGGACGGGCGGGTGCCCGTGGGCGCCGGCACGGTGCCCCAGGCGGATCGGGATGCCGCACTTCTGCCCGGAACACACCCTCGCTAATCGGCGTGTTTCGTGCGCCGCCCTCGTAGCGTATGGGTATGGGAGCAGACGGGTTCGGATCGAGCATGATCATCGCGGCCGCCGCGCTGCTCTGGCTCGTCTATCTCGTGCCCACCTGGCTGCGCCGGCGCGAATACCTGGCCACCGAACGCAACGCGATCCGCCTGCAGCAGACGCTGCGAATCATGGCGGAGACCGCCGAGGTGCCGACCGAGGTGCGGGCCGAATTCTCTGCTCGCAGCGCCGCGCAGCAGGAGCGACTCCTCAAGAAGGAGATGGAACGGCAGGCCGCCGTCGCCAGCGCCCAGGATGCCGCGGCGGCGCGGGCGGCAGCCAGGCGCCTCGCCGAGTCCCAGCCGGCCATCGCCGCGGACATCGCGCTCTCCTCGAGTTCCTCCCGTCGGCTGCGTCGCTCCCGGGCCATCACCTCCCTCATCCTCCTCGCCTCCCTCGCCGCAGTCGCAATCGGCATCGCCCAGTTGCTCACGACCGGGGCCTGGCCGCTGCTCGCCGGCGGCGGTCTCGTATCGGCCGGCAGCCTCGTGATGCTCGGCCAGATGGCCGCGGTCGGTCGCGCGCGCCTCGAACTGGCCCGCGCCATCCGGTCCCGCCCGGCCGTCGTGCAGAAGGTGCAGCGCCAGGTCGTCATCCCCGCGGTGCCCGTGCGGTCCACCTGGACCCCCGTGCCCGTGCCGAAGCCGCTGTACGCGACCATGCCGGTCGCTGAGCGTTCCCTCGCCGCCTCGCTCGAGGCGGCCGCCGAACTGCGCCAGGCCGCGGCCGACGCGGAGCGGGCTCTGCGCGAGGCGCACCAGGAGCCCGAGGTGACGCCGATCCGCGCCGCCTCCACCCCGAGTCGTTTTTCGCGGATGGGCATCATCGACGAGCAGCAGGCCGCCACGACCGACATCGACGCCGTACTTCGCCGCCGCCGCACCGCCGCGGCGGGCTGATCGGTCCGCTGCTCGGCGTTTCTCGCCCGGCGCGCGTTTCTCCTGCACGCGTTTCTCTTGCACGCGTTTCTCCGGAGCTTTCGGCGGCAGCGGGAGACCGGATGCCGTGGTGGCCCGAGTCGGCGGGCTTGTTCTGCGGCTGGTGCCCCGCGGGCGCGGTGACCTCCGGAGAAACGCGAGTCGGGCGCGGTGCCCCCGAGGGCGTTCGCCCGGGCGGCCAGTGATGCCCGCCGCCACGCGGTTCGCCGGCCCGGCACGCGTTTCTCCGGAGCTTTCGGCGGCAGCGAGAGACCGGATGCCGCGGTGGCCCGAGTTGGCGGGCTTGTTCTGCGGCTGGTGCCCCGCGGGCGCGGTGACCTCCGGAGAAACGCGAGTCGGGCGGGGTGCCGGTGTCTCGGCGGCGCAGCGGAAAGTGATAACGTAGCTACGCACTAGGGCCCTTGGCGCAGTTGGTAGCGCGCCTCGTTCGCATCGAGGAGGTCAGGAGTTCGAATCTCCTAGGGTCCACCACACCGGTGCCGAGAACCCCGCTCAGACGACAGTCTGGGTGGGGTTCTTCGTCATTCAGCCGCGCAACGCGAGCTCCTGGCTTCGCCATAGGGCGTACTGGGCCCAGGGGTCTTCCGCCCCGGCGCGCAGCCCACTCACGTGCGCGGCGAGCTCGTCGTTCGCCTCGAACCACTCGGTGTGCGGGATGCGGTGGCTCGCGAATTGAGAGTGCCGGCGCTGCTCGAGCAGGCGGTTGCCGCGCTCGAACGCCAGCACCTCGTCGTGGGGGAGGCCGGCGATCCTGAGGCGCGGATTGCCGGACGTGCCGATCTTGATCCGGTCCTTGAACCGGAGGTAGTAGACGACATCCACCCGCAGCGCGCTCACCCCGGCGTCCGGGATGTCGCCGACCCGCCACTCGCAGATCGCGCAGAGCCAGCCCGACGGGTAGCGCACCCCGAGACGCGCGCCGCAGGCCAGACAGGGCGAGGGCAACAGGTCGGTCAGGCCGACCTCGCGCACCACCCAGTCGTACGCCGCGAGGAGGTGCCGGTCGCACAGGACGCCGGGCGCGCCGGGGTCGACCGGTCGCCGGCAGGGTCCACCGTCGGGCAGGTCGGCGAGACACCGGGCGTGGGACTTCATGCGCGCACGCTACCGGAGGCCACCGACCGTCGCCCGGGATGTTCCCCGTTTGGGGGGTGGACGTTCAGGTCGAGGTCACCAGCCGGACACCCTCCGCGAGTTGAGTTGTGGCCGGGCTGGACGCCGGTCCTGCCCAGAGGAGGAACCATGAACCTGCACAAGAAGATCGGCGCCACCGGCGCGATCGGCCTGGGCCTCGGCCTCGCCGTTCTGGCCAGCGCCACGCTGCCGGCCACCGCGTCGGACTCGGACGGATTCGCCCGCGATTCCGTGGCGGCCAACTCGGCCGCCTTCGGCATCCAGAACAACGTCCTGGCTCGCGGCCTCAGCCAGAGCCCCGTGGCCTACGGCCAGCTCCCCCTGGCCAACCCGCACGGCGGCGTCTCGCACTACGGCTACAACACCGCCAACGGCGGCCCGCTCACCCAGGACCCGCACGAGGCATTCAAGACCGAGCCGGACAAGAACGTCTACCTCGTCTTCGGCGGCGTCCACTACCTCTACCAGGGCCACGAGGGCGGGCCGCAGGGCTACGTCACCCGCGTCAACCTCGACGAGAAGGACCCGGCCAAGCGCGTCACCCTCATCGCCGATGCGCGCTCCGACGGCGCGTCCGTTCCCAACTTCGACGGCATCACCTGGGACCCGTTCACCAAGCAGTTGCTGCTCACCGCCGAGTCCGCCGCGCCCAAGGGTGGAGTCTTCGCCCTGGGCCTGGATGCGAAGGGCGACCCGGTGGACGGCAAGCTGATCCCGCTTCCGGCGCTCGGTTCGGGCGGCTTCGAGGGCGTGCAGAACGATTCGGCCGGAAACGTCTGGCTGGTGGAGGACATCGGCGGCGCCAAGGTGTCCGGCGGCAAGGTTCCCAACAGCTACATCTACCGGTTCACCCCGACCACCCCCACCGACCTCTCCACCGGAAAGCTGGAGGCGCTGCAGGTGAGCGCGAAGGGCGGCACCCCGGTCACGGCGAAGCAGCTCGCGGCCAACCCGTCCGACCCGTTCATCACCGACCTGCACACCTACGGCTCCTCGTTCTCCACGCGCTGGGTCACCGTGACGCCGGGAGCGGACAACGGAGCGACGGCCGCCGCCGCGGCGGCCGGGGCCACCCCGTTCAAGCGTCCGGAGAACGGCGTCTTCCGTCCGGGCACCAAGTTCGGCGAGTTCTACTTCACCGAGACCGGTGACACCGACAAGACCAGCACCCTCCCCGGGGCGTTCGGCGCGGTGTTCCGCCTGAGCCAGTCGTCGCCGTCCGCGACGACCGGCACCCTGTCTCCCGCCTTCGTGGGCGACCTGGCACACACGGGTCTCGACAACATCCAGTTCCAGACCCCGGACAAGCTGCTCGTGGTCGAGGACGCGGGCGACACGCTGCACACGCAGCGCGACGCCCTCGACTCCGGCTATGTGATCGATGTCGGCCGCACCGGGGCGAAGGCTCCGACCGCGACTCGCTGGCTCGCGGAGGGCCGTGACGCGTCGGCCACCTACGACCACTTCACGAGCCCCGGCTACAACGACGGCGACAACGAGATCACCGGCATCCACGTGTCCAACGGCGACCCGTCCTCCGCCGGAATCCTCGGTGCGCAACTGCCGAAGGCGTTCACGGACGGCTGGCGCACCTTCTGGACCCAGCAGCACGGCGACAACGTCACCTGGGAGCTTCACCAGAGCGCCCAGCACGACTAGCCCACGGCCGTAGACGGCGCCCCGCTCCCGCGGTTCGGGAGCGGGGCGTCGCTGCGTTCGCCGCCCCGATGGCAAGAAGTGACAACTCCTTGAAACCGGGGGTTGGCACTCCTACACTCGACCCACCAGCCCGACTTCACCGTCGACGCGCTGCGTGCAGAGGGGCCGTCCACCGGGCGGAATCACAGGTGCACTGAGGCAAATGGGGAAGGGATGGCTGCTGTCGCGACCGCGAAGCAGCACGGCTCGGAGGTGACGCGAGGCGTCGCCTCCCGGCCTCCCGGCGACATCGACGTCGCGCCGGGAATCCCGCCTGCGCCCGGCGCGCTGATCGGCGCGCCCGCTCGATGAACGGTCGGACTCCTCGTCATACAAGGAAGTCTGACCATGGGCACACGATTCAGCGCCGTCTTCGCGACGGTAATCCTCACCGGCGCAACGATCACCAGCGCGACAATCGCCGGGGCGCCCGGGCCGGCCGCGGCCGCCCAGGCCGCCACGGTGACCGTCGATGCCTCGGCCGGCCTCGGCGCACTCAACAACCCGTCGTGGTATGAGGACCAGGGCGACTATGCCCCGCTGCTCGGACCGGGCGACCTCAGGGGGGTCGCGGCACTCGACACCCGGGTCACCCGCATGTGGGTGAAGCCCGCCGAGTACTACGACCCGGCCACGAAGGCCTACGACTTCGACTACGTCGACATGGCAGGCGACCACCAGCAGGACTACCTCGACCAGGCCGACCGGTACTCCGACCGCATCCTCCTCAACGTCTACCGCTGCCCGGACGCCCTGATGACGCCGTCGTCCACCGCGGCCTGCCGCCAGGTGCTCATCGACGGCATCCGCCACTACAAGGAGCGTTACCCGCGCATCGAATACATCGAGGTGTTCAACGAGTCTGAGGCGAACTACATGCCGCCGGCGCTGTCGGTGGGCGAGTACTACACCTGGTACCGGGTCTTCTACTCCGTGGTGAACCAGCTCAACGCCGAGCTGCGGCCGCAGATTCCCCTGAGGGTCGGCGGGCCGGCCACAAGCTCGATCTCGACCCAGACGCCCACGCCGACCGACTCCGGAGTGCGCTACATCAAGGACTTCCTGGCCCTGTACAGCGCAGACGGCGACGCGGCGAAGCGCCTCGACTTCGTGTCGTTCCACAGCTACAGCCTGCGCACGCATCCGGCCGACGCCGAGCGGCAGAAGTCGGATCTGGACGGCTGGATCGCCGACGCGGGAATCGGCACGCGCCCGAGGATCTTCGTCACCGAGTACGGGGTATTCCCGGGGGCGGCGTGCCCGGGAAGCGGATGCGGCACGACCTTCGAAGCGGACTCCCTCACCGACGCGGCGGCCATGTCGACGCTCGGCAACTTCTACCAGCGCGGCGGCATGGACATGTCGTTCGCGTGGACCTGGGACCACGACAGCAACGACCGAAAGTCCATGTTCGTGGATGCCGAGGACGGCGCGCCGTACCCCTACTACAACCTCGTGCGGATGCAGTCGATGCTCAAACGGGACCGGGTCGCCTCCGTGTCGAGCGCGCTCGGCGCCGACGGGATCGGCGTGAACGCGCTCGCCACGGCCGACGACTCCGGCGTGTCGGTGCTCACCACGAACTACCAGTCGACCTCGGGAACCGCGACCTTCGACACCACCCTCACGGTCGATCACCTGCCGGCCGTCTTCACCGGGCGGCAGATCCGGGTGGAGCGGTACCTCATCGATGCCACGCACAGCAACTACAGCCACGATCGAACGAGCGCCGGCCTGCAGCTCGTCGACAGCACGGTGCTGCCCGCCGCGCGCTCGGCCGGCACCACCGTGCGCCTGGGCGTGAACGCGATGTCGCTCGTGGTGCTCACTCCGGTGGTGAACGGCGAGGCGGAGAGCCTGCCCACCAGCGTGTCCGCGGGGGCGACCTCGGCCGACCTGGCCGGGGCGGACGCGAGCGGTGCCGCCTACAGCTGGTTCGACGGGGCCGTGGCGGGCGACTACATCCAGTACGCGCTGCCGCCGGCCGTCGGCACCTTCCGGGTGCAGGTGCGCATGAAGGAGGCGAGCGACCGCGCCCGCTACCGGGTGTCGGTGAACGGCTCCGCCCTGGGCGACACGCACGACGCGTACCTCGCCGCCGGCTCGCGCTACCGCACGACCGATCTCGGCACGGTGACCCTCGCGCCCGGCCAGTCGAGCATCCGGTTCACCGTCACCGGGTCCACCGGGTCCGGCCTCAACCTCGGCATCGACCGGGTGCAGCTCGTGCCGGTGATTCCCGTGCGAGTCGAGGCGGAGGGCGTGACCCCCGGGTACCGCCCTCCCTCCGGTGGTACTTCGTGGCCGATCCGCGGGCGAGCGGAGGGTCCCTGGTGAAGGTCGACACCACCGCGGTGGGTGACCGGGCGGAGTTCACCGTCTTTGTGCCGGTGGCGGGAGGCTACGAGCTTCTCGCAGCGGTGAAGCTGGCGGACGACCGAGGCACCTTCCGGGTGTCGGTGGACGGCCTGGCGGTGGGCACCGCGCGCGACACCTACTCGGCAGACGCGGGCTTCGCGACGGTGCCGCTCGGCACGGTCACGTTCGACACGGCGGGCGCCCACCGCATCGGGTTCACCGTCGTCGGCCGCAACGCCGCGAGTTCCGGCTTCTCCCTGGGCCTGGACTCGCTGACCCTGGCCAGCTGAACCGGGTCAGCCGATGTGGAAGACCGTGTCGCCGACGGGCGGGACCGACTCCGCGTCGACCGCGGTGACCCGGGCGCCCGGCGGACCCTGGCGCAGCCAGTCGAGCAGGGCATCCACGTCGGCCGACGGCCCCTCCGCCTCGACGAGCACCGAGCCGTCCGGCCGGTTGGTGGCGAAACCGCCCAGGGCGAGCCGCTCGGCGGCGATCCGCGCGCTCCACCGGTAGCCGACGCCCTGCACCCGCCCGCGAACTATCACGCGCACGCGCACACTCGCTCCGGATGCCGTGCCGTCGTCCATGCGATCAGGCTAGTCCCGGTCAGAAGCCGGTCGGCTCGGTCTCGAACTCCGGTTCGCGCGGCGGCGGCTCGTGGCGAAGCGGGTGCAGCGCGGTGGTCTGCTCGAACCAGAGCAGTGCGTCGTACCGACCGCCCATGGTCGTGGGAACGTAGTTCGCGAACTCCCGTTCGGGGTGGTAGACCACACCGATCGCGCGATGTCCGAGCCGGGCGGCGAGCCACGGCCGCTCCCGATCGTCCCCGAACATCAGCACGGCGGGCTCGCCGAGCGCCCGGTGCAGGAAGTCCTCGTGGCTGCCGGGCCGGGCATCCGGCACCGGCAGCACCAGCTCCGGCGCACCCCACTCCGCCCCGGCCAGCACCGTGCCGCGGAAGGAGGCCATGCCCACCAAGGCGACCCCCTCCTGCGCGTGCCGCTCCCGCAGCAACTGGCCGACGTTGACGAGCCCGCCCTGGGCCATGTCCGTGGCCCTGGCGTCTCCGACGTGGGTGTTGTGCTCCCAGACGATCCCCTTCGAGTCCTGGCCGAGATGCCGGGCGATCCTGTCGATGGTGTCGACCATGTGGATGTCGCGGATGTTCCAGGACTCGCGGTCGCCGCGCACCATGGTGCGGTAGTAGCGCTCGGCGCCGGCGGCCACCTCGGCATTCTGTTCGGCGTCGAACGCGCTCTCGTCTCCCGCGCGGAGCGAGGCCTGTTCGCGCACCTCCATGAGCAGGGCGACGACGTCGGCCTCGCAGGACTGCGGCACAAGCCTTGTGCTCCAGGCGTAGCGGTGCGGATCCTCCTGGTACGGCACGAAGCACTGCCAGGCCTGCATCGCGCTCTCGACCGCCTCCGGGGCGTACTTCTCGAGCCAGACCATGATCTCGCCCAGGGAGTCCCAGAGCGAGTAGACGTCGAGGCCGTAGAAGCCCACCCGCTTGCTCTCCGGCCGGGTGGAGTTCCAGTCGCGCAGCCACTCGAGAAAGTCGACGACGTCTTCGTTGGCCCAGAGCCAGGTCGGCCAGCGCTCGAACAGGCCGAGGAGTTGCCGCGCCCCGAGATCCTGGTCGCCCCGACCGCGCAGCCACTGGTTGATGCGCCAGCAGTCCGGCCAATCGCCCTCGACCCCGATCCAGGTGTAGCCGTGCTCCTCGATCAGGCGCCGGCTGAGGCGTGCTCGCCAGTCGTAGAACTCGTGGGTGCCGTGGGAGGCCTCGCCGATGCAGACGAACCTCGAGCTTCCCACTCGGTTCACGAGGGGGCCGAGATCGCTGTCACTGAGGAGTGGACGAGCCAGGTCGAGGATGTCGGCGACGATGTCGTGGCTCACGACGATGTGCCCGATGTCGGTCATGGGTGTGGTCCCTTCGAATTCGTTTCGCCGTCGGACAGCAGGTGGACCACGAACCAGTCGCGGGCGAGGATGGCCACCTCGGCGAGGGCGCCCGGCTCTTCGAAGAGGTGAGTGGCTCCCGCGACGACCGCCAGCCGGTTCTCACAGCGCAACTCGGCCTGCGCGCGCCGATTGAGGTCGAGCACGATCGTGTCTGCGCCGCCGACGATGAGGAGGGTCGGCGCGGTGACGGCCGGGAGGATGGGGCCCGCCAGCTCGGGCCGACCGCCGCGCGACACGACCGCGGAGATGCGCTCACCCAGCTCGCCCGCCGCCCGCAGCGCCGCGCCGGCTCCCGTGCTCGCTCCGAAGTAGCCGATGGCACACCCCGCGGTCTCCTGGCGCGCGGCAAGCCAGTCCGTGACGCCGCCGAGTCTCCGGGCGAGAAGCTCGATGTTGAACACGTTGGCCCGGTTCGCCTCCTCGGCCGGCGTGAGCAGGTCGAGCAGCAGCGTGCCGAGTCCGGCCTCGTAGAGCACGTCGGCGACGAACAGATTGCGCGGGCTGTGTCGGCTGCTCCCGCTGCCGTGGGCGAACACGACCACCGCCGCGGCGGGCTCCGGCAGGTGCAGGCGCCCCTCGACGGTGACGCCGTCGACCGGGATCATGACGTCGGCGTCGCTGTCCGCCGCCTCGGAGGCGAGTCCGGCCTTCATGCGGTGGGCCGCGGCATCCAGCAGCACGATCACCTCGTCCTCGCTCGTCGGGGAGAAGTCCCGGTAGTGGTAGCCCACGGCGAGAAACTGGCTCGGGGCCGACACGCAGACGACCTCGTCCGCCTCGGTGAAGCCCTCCACGGTGTCCTTCGGCCCGACCGGCACCGCCAGCACGACCCGCGTCGCTCCGAGCCGCCTCGCGACCTCGCAGGCGGCCCGGGCGGTGGAGCCGGTGGCGATCCCGTCGTCCACGATGACCGCCGTGCGGCCGGTGAGGTCGATGCGGTCGCGCCCGTGACGAAATCGGGCGCTTCGTGCCTCGAGGGTCGCGCGCTCGAGGCGCTCGACGTCGGCGAGTTCGGCGTCACTCACCCTGGCCATTCTCAGCACCCGGGCGTCGAGCACCTTCACGCCGCCTTCGCCGATGGCGCCCATCGCCACCTCCGGCTGAAACGGCACACCGAGCTTGCGCACGACGATGACGTCGAGCGGGGCGTGCAGGGCCTTGGCCACCTCCGCGGCGACGGGCACGCCACCCCGGGGCAGCCCGAGAACCACGGCGTCGGTGCCCCTCAGCGACTCGAGGCGCGCGGCGAGCTGCCGACCGGCGTCGATGCGGTTGTCGAACACGTCAATGGGCCTCTCCTACGCGGGCAGCGCGTACCTCAGGATCGCGGCGACCGGCCCGTCACCCGGCACCTCGGGGCCTCGCACCGCCAGCACCCGGGCATCCGAGGCGAGCGCCCGTCGAACGATTTCGTCCACCACGTCGTAGTTGGCCGCGTCGTCGGCGTCGCTGCGGGTGATGGCGCCGCTGACCTCGTCGACGTAGCCGGGGATGCGCTGCTCGATGTCGACGAAGAGGGTGTCGATGGCCCTCGCCGTCGCGGCGATGGCCACACGATCGAGGGTCCCCACGGCGAGCCCCCGGGACGTGCCCTCGTCGAATCGGGCGACCTGGGCGGCAAGCTCGGCGGAGTGCTGGGCGTCCAGGATCGGTGTCGCGCTCGCCGCCAACTCCTCGGCCGATCGTTCCTCCGGGTTGCCGGCAATCGTCGATTCGACGAGCCGCGGGGAGGAGCAGACCGAGCGGAAGATGCTCGCGAGGGGTTCGGCGGCCGCGAGGATCAGCGGGCGATCCGACTCGGCGAGAACCGGCCGGAGCGCTCGGTCGATCGCCTGCGAGAACTCGCGCATGCGGACCTTGGGGTCCTCGGAGGTGCGCAGGTGGGCGAGCGTGTCCCGGTCGTTGGTGAGGTCGAGGGCCACGGTCGTCTCGAGGTCGGTGGGGAGGCCGGGCACCTCCAGCTCGGTGGCCGCGGACGAGGACGAGGAGTCGATGAGTCGCACCGAGTTCTGCGAGAGCGCCAGGATCAGGGCGGAGTGCGAGACGGTCACCGCGCGCAGGAGCGGAGTGATCGAGAAGCGATCGGAGACCTCGGTGAGTCCGGAGAGCCGGTTCGCGAGCCGGAAGGTGGTGAGCGTGCTGCCGTTCGCGAAGACCGCGAGGCTGTTCGACTGGCGGCGCCAGAAGTGCCGGTCCGAGAGGAGCCCGTCGACCGCCGCGTTGATCGACTCGACGAGGTCGGCGCTCGTACCGGCCGCCTCCAACTGTTGGACGGCCTCGCGCAGGCGGCTCTTCACCTCGATCCGGGCCTTGTCGGACTCCTGGGACTGCGGCACGGCCTCGGCGTAGATCGACACGCAGCCGGGGGTGCGGATGTCGGAGAGTCTCGTCAGGTCCTCCACAGTCGGAAGGTCAATGTTGTGCATTCGCCCGTTCCCCTCCGCCGGGGTATCTCGAACGATGTGCCGGCTGGATTCGAGCCTAGGAACTCCGTGCTGTCGCGACAGGGACGAAAGTCACGCGACCGGGCCGGTCGGCTCGCCGGGGCGCGGTATCGTCGTGGGAGCGACAGGGCATCCCTGATCCGCTGGACGACTTCGAGCGAGTGGGGCCGATACGTGACCGAACCGGATGCCGCCGCCGACGGGCTCGAAGCCACGGCGCCGCGGCTGGCACTCGCCGTGGGTCGGCTCAATCGCCGTCTGCTGCGGGCCACCGCCGGGCTCAGCCATGGCACCGTCTCTGCGCTGTCGAGCATCGTGCGCTTCGGTCCGCTCCGGCTCAGCGAACTCGCCCAGCGCGAGGACATCGCCGCGCCCTCCATCACGCGAATCGTGGCCGACCTGGAGGCGCGAGGGCTCGTGGGTCGCGAGGTCGACGAGAGCGATCGCCGCGCCTTCTCGATCGAGGCGACGCCGGCCGGGGTCGACTACATCGTGCGGGCGCGCTCGGCGCGCGCGGAGCTCGTCACCGAGTTGCTCGCAACGCTCGACGCCGAGCAGCTCGCCGCGGTCGAGGCGGCCCTGCCGGCCCTGGAGGCGATGGCGCTGCGCGGACTGGACGCGTCGGTTCGTCCCCCCGCGCTCGGCTAGCGCCGACTACCCCGCGAGCAGCGCGGCCAGGGCGTCCAGCGGGGCCACCTGGCCCTTCACCACCAGCTCCCTGGCCTCGTCGATGGGCACCCACCGGGCCCTGTCGATCTCGGGAAACCGCTGGATTCGCCCCGACCGCGGCGGCCACTCGAGCTCGAACAGGTTGCTGGCGATGTGCTCGGCGTCGAAATCGGACTCGCCGGCGAAGACCACCAGGACCTTGCGCGACGGCTGGGCGAACTCGCCGAGGGGGCGCCACTCGGCCTGCGGAGCCGGCCGCCCGGTCTCCTCCTCGAACTCGCGCAGGGCGGTGTCGAGGTCGTGCTCCCCGTCGTCGGCGATGCCCTTCGGGATCGACCACGCCGCGAGGTCCTTCTTCGCCCAGAACGGCCCGCCCATGTGCCCGATGAACACCTCGAGCACGCCCGCCTCGGTACGGCGATAGAGCAGAAGACCGCAACTTCGCATGGTCGGGCCCCTCAGGACGGGTCGTCCTGCACCGCGCCGCCCTGCACCGCGCCGCCCTGCACAACGGCGACGGGCGCGGTGCGAGGAGCGGGGGCTCCGGCGAAGATCGTGCGGTCGAGGAACGCGTTGCGGAACTTCCCCTCCGGGTCCATGTTCCTGGCGAGACGCCGGAAGTCGGGAAGCCGGGGGTAGAGGGAGTCGAGGCGGGCGGGTGTGGTCGCGAACAGCTTGCCCCAGTGCGGCCTCGCGTCGAACGGAGCGAGGGCCGCGTCGAGCTCGGGCAGAAGGTCGGCCACCGCGGCATCCTGTCGCCAGGTGAAGTGCAGGCCGAGGGAGTCGTGGCCGTAACTGGGGCTCAGCCAGAGTTCGTCGGCCGCCATCGTGCGCAGTTCGCCCACGAAGAGCAGCGGCGCCAGGCGCGGACCGAGCCGTCGCATCGCCTCGATCGCCCCGGCGGCGTGCGCGCGTGGCACGAGGTATTCGCTCTGCAACTCCTGGCCGTTGCTCGGGGTGAACTCGAGTTTGAAGTGCGCGAGCCGCTTCCACCACGGCCCGGTCACGCCACCCTGGTCGGTGGTCCATTCGCTCGGTCCGTCGGGCAGCGGATGACGCTGCCGTGTCGCCCGGGGCGCGCCGAACAGGTCTGCCCGGCTCGCGGCGGCGATGTCGGAGTCGACGCGGCTCTTGAGCCAGACTTGGCTCGCACCACCGTCGCCCCAGTCGGTGAAGGCGCTCACGCTGTAGGCGCTCGCCGTGATCTGGTCGAAATTGGCGAGCAGCTGCGGCCAGCCCAGGTTCTCGAAGACGTCCTGGCGCATGTCGAAGTTGGGTTCGATGTCGAGGGACACGGAGGTGACCACCCCGAGGGCGCCGAGCGAGACGACGAGCCCGTCGAAGTCCGGGTCGCCGCGTCTCGACCGCCGGATCTCGCCGCTCGCCGTCACCATCTCGAGCGCCGCGACCGCCGTTCCGAGGCTCCCGTTGCGGTCGCCGGAGCCGTGGGTGCCCGTGGCGATGGCCCCGGCCACGGAGATGTGGGGGAGCGAGGCGAGGTTGTGGATGGCCCAGCCCCGACGGGCCAGTTCCTCCACGAACTCGCCGTACTTCGCGCCCGCGTTCACGGTGACCGTGCGCGCGGACTCGTCGATTTCGACAAGCCGGGGCAGCCCGGCGAGTGACACCTGCACTCCCGTCGTGTCGGCCACGTCGTTGAAGGAGTGCCGGCTGCCGAGCGCCTTCACCTTCTCGGCACCGGCCACGAGCTCCTGCAGCTCCTCGAGCGAGCCGGGGGTCGCGAGTTCGCGCGCGACGTATTCGTAGTTTCCGGCCCAATTCGCTGAGATCATTGAGCCAGTCTAGGAAGTGCAGCGGCGGGAGGTGTGCGGGTGGCCGGCTACTCCCCGACACCGCAGGCCCGCAAGCTCGGCCTCAGGGCCGGGATGCGGGTCTCGATTCTCGACGCCCCTCCCGGCTGGTCGCTCGACGACCCGCCTCCCCTCGAGACGGTCGCACCCGGCGACCGCGCCGACCTCATCCTGGTCTTCGTTCGGGAGGCGGCCGGTCTCGAGTCGCTGCTCGTGGAACTGGGCCGGCTCGTGCATCCGGCGGGCGCGCTCTGGGTGGCGTGGCCCAGGAGGGCGGCCGGCCACACGAGCGACGTCACCGAGAACCTCATCCGCGACTCGGTGCTGCCGCACGGTCTCGTCGACGTCAAGGTCGCGGCCATCGACGATGACTGGTCCGGTCTCAAGATCGTCTGGCGCCTCACCGAGCGCTGACCGGCTACTCGTCCGGGTGTTCGTGCTGCCCGGCCGCGGGGGTGCGCCGGCGACGGAGGCGCCGCACCAGCAGCAGCACGACTCCGCCGAGAAGGGCGGCCAGCACGAGCCAGGGCAACAGCACCCCGACCACCACGATCACCCCGGCGAAGAATCCGACGAGGGCGTTCCAGCCGGCGACGAGGCCGCTGAGGAAGTCGTTCGGCACCTTCTTCGGCGCGGTGGCTGGGGACCCGAGGGCGAGGGTGATCGTGGAGAGGTCGACCTGGTCCACCAGGGATCGTTTCTGCGCCTGCAGGCTCTCCAGGTTGGCCTGCCGGTCGGAGAGCGCCGATTCGATGGTGATGAGGTCGGCCGTGGTCGTGGCCTTGGCCATGAGTTGGAGGAGGCGGTCGACAGAGGCCCGAAGCGCGGTGATGCGGGCGTCCAGGTCCTGCGATTCGCTCGTCACATCCTGCTTGGTGATCGACACGCTCTGCACGGTTCCGAGCCTCTTCAGTTGGTCGAGCACCGAGGTGAGCTTCGCCGAGGGGATGCGCAGGGTCAGCTGGGCGCTGCCCCGATCGCCGTCCACCGGGGCGCGTTCCACTCGTCCGTCGACCCGTCCACCGGACGCTTCGACGATGGCCACCGCGCGGTCGGCGGCCGCGATGGGGCGTTCGACGGTGATGGAGACGTCGCCGTTGGTGATCACCTGGCGCCCGGTGCCGACCTCGGCCTTGCCGCCGGTCGAATCCTGGGTCGAGGGCTTCCCCTGCACGGCAGACGGGGCCTGGGCGCTGGAGGAGGCCGCACCGGAATCGCTGCTGCTCGAGTTAGACCCCGAGCACCCGGCCAGGCCGACCATCGCGAGCACGAGCACCGCGGGAATCAGAATTCGCCTCATGTCACCACGGTAGCCACGGACCGATGCCACCACTACCCAACGTTCGTCACGATTCGAACGTCACACCGAGGGGAGCGGGCCCGGAGCACTCTGGGAAATCGGTGAGAGAAACCCCGCTCCCGAGCCTTCCGGGTCTACCGTGCGGGGCATCAGCGACATCACGTTCGCGACACTGACAGGGACGACACCGACAAGAAGGAGGAGTCATGGGATTGATCGACGACGCCAAGGACGCCGCGCAGGCGACAGGCAAGAAGGTCGGCGAGTGGGTCGACGACACCAAGGAGCGCGTGAGCGACAAGGCGGACGAGGCCCAGGCCGAGTCCGCCGTGAAGCACGCCGAGGCGGAACGCGACGCCACCAAGGCCAAGAACGAGTACAAAGAGAACCTGCGCGACTAGCGCCCGGGCCTGGCGCCCGCAATCGTGACGGACGGACGGGGCGACCCGTCCGTCCGTTTGCGTGTCCGACCCGACCCGTATGGTGGAAGCATGAGAACTCGTACCCTGGGCCGCACCGGCCATACCGTGTCCGTCATCGGTCTCGGAACCTGGCAGCTCGGAGCGGACTGGGGCGAGGTGAGCGCGGCGGATGCCCGGGCGGTGCTCGACGCCGCCGTCGCCGGGGGCGTCACCCTCTTCGACACCGCGGACGTCTACGGAGACGGCCGGAGCGAGCAGTTCATCGGCGCCTACCTGGCGGAGAACCCCGGCCACTCGATCACCGTCGCCACCAAGATGGGCAGGCGCGCGGCGCAGGATCCGGCCAACTTCACCCTCGCCAACTTCCGCGCCTGGACCGACCGGTCGCGCGCGAACCTCGGCGTGGACACCATCGACCTGGTGCAGTTGCACTGCCCGCCGACCTCCGTGCTGTCGAGCGACGCGGTCTACGACGCGCTCGACACCCTTGTCGCCGACGGCGCGATCGCCCACTACGGGGTGAGCGTCGAGACGGCGGACGAGGCCCTCACCGCGATCGCGCGACCCGGCGTCGCGAGCGTGCAGATCATCCTCAATGCCTTCCGGCTCAAGCCGCTCGATGCGGTGCTGCCCGCGGCCATCGCCGCCGGTGTCGGCATCATCGCGAGGGTGCCGCTCGCGTCCGGCCTGCTCAGCGGCCGGTACACGGCCACCACGACCTTCGCCGCGAACGATCATCGCACCTACAACCGCGACGGCTCGGCGTTCGACGTGGGGGAGACCTTCTCCGGGGTCGACTTTGAGCAGGGCGTGATCGCCGCGCGAGAGTTCGCGGAGCTCGCCGCGCGCACGCCGGCCGCCCAGGGCCTCACCACCTCGCAGGTGGCGCTCGCCTGGGTCGCCCAGCTCGACGGGGTGTCGAGCGTGATCCCGGGGGCCCGGAACGTCGAACAGGCGCAGAGCAACGCCGCGGCGGGCTCCGCCGCGGATCTCGGCGCCGAGTTCACCGCCGGCGTCACCGACATCTACGACCGCTACTTCCGCGGGGCCGTCCACGGGCGATGGTGAGCAGGAGGGGGCTCGGCGGGGCCTTCTCGAACCTCTTCACCGCCAACCTCGCGTCGAGCCTCGGCGACGGCATCGCCCGCACGGCGGCGCCCCTGCTCGCGGCGCGACTCACCCACGATCCGGTACTCATCGCGGGCGTCGCGGCCCTCGCGCTGCTTCCCTGGCTGCTCTTCGCCATCCCGTCCGGCATCCTGATCGACCGGATCGACCGCCGCCGCGCCCTCGCCCTGGCTAACACGGTGCGCACGGTGCTGGCCGTCGCGCTCGCCGTTCTCGCGGGCACCGGCACGCTCACCATCTGGTGGCTGTACCTCGTGATCTTCGTCTACGGCACGTTCGAGACCCTCTACGACGGGGCCATCCGTGCGGTGGTGCCGAGCATCGTCGGGCGGGCCGACCTGGCCAGGGCGAACTCCCGCATCGAGGCGGGCGAACTCGTCGTGCAGAACCTGCTCTCCGGGCCGTTCACCTCGGCCCTCTTCGCGATCTCGGTGCTCATCCCGCTCGGCACCAACGCCCTCGTCTTCGCCGTGGCCGTGGTTCTCGCGTTCCTGCTGCCGAAGGCGGCCTCCGGCAGGCAGTTCGCGGCGACGCGCGACGAGCCGACGGTGGCCTGGTACCGACAGTTCGTGGACGGCTTCCGCTTCATCGTCGCCAACCGGATGCTGCGCACCCTCTGGTTCTTCAGCACCTTCGTCGGTATCTGCGTGTCGGCGGCCACCGCGAGTTTCGTGCTCTACCTGCTCGGCCCGCTCGGCCTGCCGGAGGCGCTCTACGGGGTGTTCCTGCTCACCGGCGCGGCGGGCGGGGTGCTCGGGGCCGCGCTCGCCTCCCGGCTGGGATCGTGGCTCGGCGCCGGGCTCGCGATGGCGATCGCGACGCTGCTCGATGCGCTCGCCCTGCTCTTCGCCGGCGTCGTGCCGGTGCTCTGGGCGGTCGGCCTCGGCTTCTTCGTCTCGACCTTCGCGGTCACGGTGTGGAACATCCTGGTGATGTCGCTGCGGCAGAGCATCATCCCCGGCAGGCTTCTCGGGCGCGTCCACGGCACCTGGCGCACGCTTCTCTGGGGCAGCATGCCGGTCGGCTCGATCATCGGCGGTCTCATCGGCAGGGTGGATCTCGCGCTGCCGTTCACCATCGGCGGGGCGGCATCCGCGCTCGCCGCCGTCGTCTTCTTCCGGTTCCTGATGAGCCTGCCCAACCCCGAGAACGTGGACAACGGCGACCGGATCGAGCCCGCGCCGACCGAGGGGCTGCTCCTGGACTAGTGCTCGTCCGGGTCCATGCCCGTGCGCGTGCCAGTCTCGAGGGAGCCGATCGCCGCGAGGTCGTCGGCGTCGAGCTCGAAGTCGAACACGTCGATGTTCTGCCGAATACGCTCCGCGGTCACCGACTTGGGAATCACCACGTTGCCGAGTTGCAGGTGCCAGCGGATCACGACCTGGGCCGCGGACTTGCCGTGCCGGGCCGCGATCGCCTCGAGCACCGGGTCGCCCACGAGCCGGCCCCGGGCGAGCGGCGACCACGCCTCGGTGAGGATCCCGTGTGCCGCGTCGTACTCCCGCACCGCACGCTGGGGGAGCCAGGGGTGCAACTCCACCTGGTTGATCACGGGCACCGTGTGCGTCTCGGCCAGCAGCCGGTCGATGTGGTGCGGCGCGAAGTTGGAGACGCCGATGGAGCGGGCCCGGCCGCCCAGCGCGATCGCCTCGAGGGCGCGCCAGGTGTCCACGTAGAGGTCCCTCGACGGCACGGGCCAGTGGATGAGGTAGAGGTCCACGTAGTCGAACCCGAGCGAGGCGAGGCTCGCGTCGAAGGCGCGCAGCGTGGCGTCGTAGCCGTGATCGTCGTCCCACACCTTGGTCGTGACGAACATCTCCTCCCTCGCCACGCCGGAGGCCCGAACCCCGTCGCCGACCCCCCGCTCGTTGGCGTAGAGGGCTGCCGTGTCGACGTGGCGATAGCCGGCCTCGATCGCGGTCTCCACCACGCGTGCCGCCTCGGCATCCGGCACCTTGTACACGCCGAGCCCGAGTTGCGGGATGGTGTGGCCGTCCAGCAGGGCGAGGGAGGGGGATTCGGGGGTAGCCATCGTTCCATTATTGGGGAATGCCCTCCTGCGCGGTCGCGTGGGCGGGACTTCCGGTCGGATCGCCAGCGGGAATGCCGGGAGCCCGGGATCGGTTCAACACCGCGCTGAGACATTGAATACAGCGAGAATTCAAAACAGAGGAGATACCATGCCCAGGCTCATGATCGTCGTCGCGAGTGTTCGACCGGGACGCATCGGGCTGCCGATCGCGGAGTGGGTGCGGGATGCGGTGCGGGAGAAGGGCGAGTTCGAGATCGACTTCGCCGACCTCGCCGAGATCGGCCTGCCGTTTATGGACGAGCCGAACCACCCCAAGCTGCGGCAGTACACGCAGGAGCACACCATCCGCTGGAGCGAACGGGTGGATGCCGCCGACGCCTTCATCTTCGTCACCCCCGAGTACAACCACAGCTTCTCGCCCGCGCTCAAGAACGCGCTCGACTTCCTCTCCGCGGAGTGGTGGCGCAAGCCGGTGGGCTTCGTGAGCTACGGCGGAGTCTCGGCCGGGAGCCGCGGCGTGAACGCGATCGAGAACGTGATCGTGGCGCTCGGCCTCGTCAAGACGGGTGCAGCGCTGGAGATCTCGTTCGCCGGCAAGCAGATGGAGGACGGGCGCTTCGTGAGCACCCAGCGCCAGGACGAGATTCTCTCCGGCGTCCTGACGGAACTCACCATGCTCGCCGGCGCGCTCGTGCCCCTGAGATAGCCGCCGCGGTCCCGGGCCGGCCGCGGTGCGGTCTCAGCTCGGCTGGACCGGAACCGGCTCGGTGTCGGGGATCGGGCTCGCATCCCGGCCGCGCAGGTCGGGGTGGGCCCGGCGGAACACCATCGGCACGAGGCACCCGAGGCCGGCGAGCGTCACGGCCACCCAGAACGCGCCGGGCGCCTCGTAGCGGTCGATGAGGAACCCAGCGGCCGCGGAGCCGAGGGCGGCGCCGATGAGCTGGCCGGTGCCGACCCAGCCGTAGGCCTCCGCGGTCTCGCTGAACCGCACGCTCGACGAGACGATCGCGAACATCACCGCGAGGGCCGGGGCGATCCCGATGCCGGCGATGAGCAGCGTCACGGCGAGCCACCACACGTTGAGGGAGAACGCGGCCAGGGACATCCCCACGAAGACGATGAAGATCCGCCTGGCCATGGCCCACGGTCCGATCGGGATGTGGCCGAGCGCGAGCCCGCCGATGAGCGAGCCGAGCGAGAAGATCGCCAGCACCACGCCGGACTCCGGACTCTTCTCGCCGAACGCCGAGACCACTCCGGCCTCGATCGCGGCGCACGCGCCGATGAGGAGGAAGCCGGTGACCGTCGCGAGCAGCACGGCCGGCTTCTTGAGCACGACGCCGAGGCTGCGTCGACTGCGCGGGATGCGCACCCGGCCCACCTCGGGCGAGGCGATGAACCAGATTCCGCCGCCGATCATGAAGAACAGGGCCAGCAGGATCGCCGCCACCGTGCTCACCTGGGTGGCCACGAAGGTGGTGAGCACGGGGCCCGCGACCCAGATGATCTCCTGGGCCGACGCGTCGAGGGAGAACAGGGGCGTCAGCTGCCGCGAGTTGACCATCTTGGGATAGATGGTGCGCACAGCGGGCTGAATGGGCGGAGTGCTCAGGCCGCCGAGGAGTCCGAGTGCCATGTAGACCGGCACGGGAAGAGTGGGTGCGAGCGCGATGGTGCCGACCGTCGCCGCGCAGACCGCGAGCGTGAGCACCAGAACGCGGCGCATTCCCCAGATGCCCATCCAGCGGCTCGTCAGGGGGCCGGAGATGGCCTGGCCGATGCTCGTGGCGGCGAGCACGAGGCCGGCCGCGCCGTAGGAATGGTGAAGCTGCTCGATGTGCAGGAGGTAGGCGAGCGACAGCATTCCGTTGGGGAGTCTGGCCACGAGCTGGGCCGACATGAGCCGCGCGACGCCGTGCGTCTTCAGAAGGCTCAAATAGGTGCTCACAAGGGTGCAAGCCTATCGTTTCGGCGGGTATTCCCGGGCGAGTCGGGCGGCGCTCCCGCGGCGCTCCGGGGCGCGCCGGATCCCTCCACAGGCTGTGCACAACTCGGCGAACTTATCCACAGTTGTGGATGACACGCCCACTACATGTGGGGTTACCGGAATGTCGGATGCCCGCTATATAGTGGTGGAACTGCGGGAGAGCAACTCCTGGGTCGCCCACTCGGCGCGGCCCAGCCTGATGCGTATCGCAGTCGATTCCGGAACCAGCCGGAGATCATTCGGGGCAAGAAACCGCCGGTCGGGGTGGGTTTCAGTAGACGCGTTTTAACAACGCAAAGGGAGCAGAAGTGGGCATCACCGTAGTCAAGCGCAACGGGCAACGCGAGCAGTATGACGCCAACAAGATCAACCTGGCGATCGAGCACGCGAGTGCCGGCCTGGACGACAACATCACCTGGGTGACCCAGATCGCGAGCGAGCTCGAGCTGACGCTCTTCGACGGCATCACCACCCAGCAGCTGGATGAGGCCGTGATCCAGGTCGCGCTCCAGAACGTGAAGGACGACCCGGCCTTCGACACGGTGGCCGCCCGGCTCCTGCTCAAGACCATCTACAAGCGCGTGCTCGGCGACTACGAGACGGCCGCGGAGCTCAAGGAGCTGCACCGCGCGCACTTCGCCGCGAACGTCACACGCGGCGTCGACGAGCAGCTGCTCGACCCCCGCCTCACCCAGCTCTTCGACTTCGACGTGCTCGCCGACGCGCTCGAGCCTGCCCACGACGAACTTCTCAAGTACATCGGCGTCGTCACGCTCAACAACCGCTACGGCATCAAGGGCCGCAACGGTGACGCGCTCGAGGTACCGCAGTATTTCTGGATGCGCATCTCGATGGGGTTGTCCCTCAACGAGGCCGACCCCACGGCGGCGGCGCTGAAGTTTTACGAGAAGATGTCCAGCCTTGAATACGTGGCAGCCGGATCCACTCTCGTCAACGCTGGCACCGTCTACCCGCAGCTCGCGAACTGCTTCGTCATGGAAATGCAAGACGACATGGAGCACATCGCTAAGACCACGCGCGACGTGATGTGGCTCACCAAGGGCACCGGCGGCATCGGGCTCGCCGTCACGAAGCTGCGCGCCCAGGGCTCACCGATCCGGTCGAATAACACCACGTCGACCGGGCCGATCCCGTTCATGCACACGATCGACTCGATCCTGCGTGCGGTCAGCCGCGGCGGTAAGAAATTCGGCGCCCTCTGCTTCTACATGGAGAACTGGCACCTCGACTTCCCCGAGTTTTTGGATCTGCGTCAAAACTCTGGCGACCCGTATCGGCGCACTCGCACCGCGAACACCGCGGTCTGGATCAGCGACGAGTTCATGAAGCGCG
>NZ_JAYSJZ010000063.1:0-4727 GCF_043726815.1 Lacisediminihabitans sp. | reverse complement strand
CATGCGCGTCGTCGCCGTGGTCGCCGAACGCCAGGACCTGCGCAACGCCATGAACCGGCTGCTGCGCGCGGATGGCGAGCTCAGCGACCTCCAGTCGGTGCTCCAGGAGGAGAACAAGCCCTCCGCCGAGGTGGTGCAGGTCACCAACGACTCCCTCGAAGACGACGCGCCGATTGTGCGATTCGTCAACCTCATCATCAGCCAGGCCATTCAGGACCGTGCCTCCGACATCCACATCGAGCCGGGCGAGTTCGAGGTGCGGGTGCGCTACCGCATCGACGGGGTGCTGCACGAGATGCAGCGCGCGCCGAAGCAGATCCAGAACGGCGTGACCTCCCGCCTCAAGATCATGAGCGACATCGACATCGCGGAACGCCGCAAGCCGCAGGACGGCCGGCTTTCGGTGATGCACGGCGGGCGCAAGATCGACCTGCGCGTGGCGACCCTCCCCACCGTGTGGGGAGAGAAGGTCGTCATGCGAATCCTCGACAACTCGACCTCGAGCCTGGACCTCAACGATCTGGGGCTGCTCCAGCACAACTACGACGTGTACAAAAAGTCGTACACCAAGCCCTACGGGATGATCCTCGTCACCGGCCCGACCGGCTCCGGCAAGTCGACGACGCTGTACACGACGCTCAACACCGTGGCGAAGCCGGAGATCAACGTGATCACCGTCGAGGACCCGGTGGAGTACCGGATGGCCGGCATCAACCAGGTTCAGGTGAACCCGAAGGCCGGCCTCACCTTCGCGAGCGCCCTGCGCTCCATTCTGCGTTCGGACCCGGATGTGGTGCTGCTCGGTGAGATCCGCGACCACGAGACCGCGCAGATCGCCATCGAGGCCTCGCTCACCGGCCACCTCGTGCTGTCGACCCTGCACACGAACGACGCGCCGAGCGCCGTCACGCGACTGACCGAGATGGACATCGAACCGTTCCTCGTCGGCTCGGCGCTCGATTCCGTGGTGGCCCAGCGACTCGCCCGTCGGCTCTGCGAGCGCTGCAAAGAGGCGTACACGCCGGTGGCGACGGAGATCGCGGCCCTCGGGTTCTGGATCGACCCCGACCAGCCGGTACCCGTGCTCTACCAGCCGATCGGCTGCCAGGTCTGCTCCAACACCGGGTACCGCGGCCGTATCGCCATCCACGAGATCATGGCCGTGAGCGAAGAGATCGAACGCCTCGCGGTGAGACGCGCGTCGAGCGCCGAGATCAAGAAGATCGCGATGGCCGAGGGAATGCTCACCCTGCGCCAGGACGGCTGGGCCAAGGCGCAGATGGGGCTCACGTCCATCGAAGAGATCCTGCGCGTCGTGGCCTAGTGGCGAGCCGACGGTCAACGAAGTGAGTATAGAGGGGGAGAACAGGGTGGACAAGCCTATCTACGAGATTCCGGTGATCGGTCCGACCGGCGAGCCGATCGTGCCGCCCACGTCGTCGCCGGTTGACTACCCGCCGCCGGGGGCTCATTCGTTCCGCCTCACGGAGCCCCAGTCGGCTTCCGCCCCCACGCAGCAGCCCCCGGCGCACGCCTACACGCCGCCCGCGCCGGTGACGTATCCGCCGCCCGCTGCGGCAACGTACCCGCCGCCTGCCGCGGCAACGTATCCGCCGCCCGCCGCGGCGACCTATCCGCCGCCGGCTCCGCCCCGTGACGCGACGGCGAGCCAGGCCTTTCCGCCGCCCGCGCCCGAGGCTCGCACCTACACGCCTCCGACGCTTCCGCCCTACATCTCGCCGGCCGACACGCTGGAATCGCTCGCGGAGGAGGTGCTCGCACAGCTGCCGCCGCCCGAGTACACCGCGCCCACCGAGGACTACTCGCCGGGCGGAAGCAGCTCGCATGCTCCCCGCGAGAACGCGGATTCCGACCTGGTCTATGCGCTGCAGCAGGTCGTGCTTCTGGGCGCGTCCGACCTCCATCTCACGAGCAACGCGCCACCCATGATCAGGATCGACGGTGGACTGCGGCCCCTCGAAGACGCCCCGGTGTGGGACCGCGAGCGGGTCGCGAACGCGATCATGACGCTCCTGACTCAGCAGCAAAAAGACAAGTTCGAGACGGAACTCGAGCTCGACCTCGCGTACACGATCTCGGCCAACGCCCGATTCCGGGTCAACGTCTACCAGCAGCGCGGGGCCATCGGCGCGGCCTTCCGGCTCATCCCGACGGTCGTCAAGTCGCTCACGGAGCTCGGCATTCCCGAGGTCGTCGCCAGGTTTGCGGGCCTGGCTCGTGGACTCGTGCTCGTCACCGGGCCCACGGGTTCTGGCAAGTCCACGACCCTCGCGGCGCTGATCGATCTGGTCAACCGCAACCGGGCCGACCACATCGTCACCGTCGAAGACCCCATCGAGTTCATGCACAAGCACCAGAAGTCGGTGATCAACCAGCGCGAGGTCGGGTCGGACACCCACAGCTTCGCGAACGCACTCAAGCACGTGCTGCGACAAGACCCCGACGTGATCCTGATCGGCGAGCTCCGCGACCTCGAGACCATCTCGGTGGCCCTCACCGCCGCGGAGACCGGCCACCTCGTGTTCGCGACTCTGCACACCCAGGACGCGTCGCAGACCATCGACCGTGTGATCGACGTCTTCCCGCCTCATCAGCAGGGGCAGGTGCGGGCTCAGCTCGCCGCGACCCTCAATGGGGTCGTCTGCCAGACCCTCGTCAAGCGTGCATCCGGATCCGGTCGGGCGGTCGCCACGGAGGTGATGATGGCCACGCCGGCCATTGCCAACCTCATCCGCGAGGGCAAGACCTACCAGATCCCGTCGGCCATGCAGGCGGGCCGCGAACTCGGAATGCACACCATGGACCAGCACCTGGCCGATCTGGTGAACTCCGGCATCATCACCCACCAGGCGGCGCTGGAGAAGGCTCACGACCGAGACGGCATCAACCGGCTCATCCAACGCGTCGAGTCGCCCACCGAAGCGTCGGGCCGCGCGCTCGCGTCCGGCGGCATCGTCTTCGGCGACTCATTCTCAGGAGAGGCTCGCTGATGGCGAACGCACAGGCCTTCGCGTACACCGGCCGCAACACCGCGGGCAAGCTCGTCAAGGGACGGGTGGATGCCCCGAACGAGGCAGCCGTCGCGACACGGCTTCGCGGCATGGGGGTGTCGCCGGTCACCATCACGGAATCGGCGGGGGGCACCGGCCTTCAGCGGGACATCGCGATCCCCGGCTTCACCAAACAGGTCACTTTGAAGGACCTCGCGATCATGTCCCGCCAAATGGCGACCATGATCGGCTCGGGCCTGTCGCTCCTGCGCACGCTCACGATCCTCGCCGAGCAGACCGAGAGCAAGCCGCTCACGAAGATCCTGGAGAGGGTGCGAGACGACGTGCAGACGGGCATCTCCACCTCCGACGCCTTTGCGCGGCACAGCGACGCCTTCCCGCCCCTCATGGTCAACATGATCCGCGCGGGCGAGACCGGCGGCTTTCTCGAGGGCGCGCTCGGGTCGATCGCCACAAACTTCGAGAAGGAGGTCAAGCTGCGCGGAACCATCAAGTCGGCGATGACCTACCCCGTGATCGTTTTGATCATGGCGATCCTCGCCGTGATCGCGATGCTCGTGTTCATCGTCCCGGTCTTCAAGACGATGTTCGAGGGCCTGGGCGGCCAGTTGCCGCTTCCCACGATGCTGCTCGTCTACCTGTCGCAGTCGATGGTCTACGTGATTCCGATCCTCGCGGTGACCGGCATCGCCTTCGCCATCTGGTGGCCGCGCAACAAGAACACGGAACGCGTGCGCAAGGTGCTCGACCCGATCAAGCTCAAGCTTCCGGTTTTCGGGCAGCTCCTCAAAAAGATCGCCGTGGCGCGGTTCAGCCGTAACTTCTCGAACATGATCAGTGCCGGTGTGCCGATCCTCCAGGCGCTCAACATCGTGGGGGAGACCTCCGGCAACTGGGTGATCGAGTCGTCCCTCAAGAATGTCGCCGAGTCGGTGCGTCAGGGTCGCTCCATCGCCGCGCCGCTCGCCGAGCAGCCTGTGTTTCCGGCCATGGTCACCCAGATGATCGCCGTGGGCGAGGACGCTGGCTCGCTCGAGATGATGCTCAACAAGATCGCCGATTTCTACGACCAGGAGGTGGAGGCCGCTACCGAGCAGCTCACCGCCATGATCGAGCCCCTCATGGTGGCCTTTCTCGGAGTGGTGGTCGGTGGCATGATCGTGGCGCTCTACCTGCCGATCTTCAACATCGCGACGCTGATCAAATAGGAGAATCCACAGTGTCCTGTCTGAAATGCGCGCCCGTTGCGCGACGCAGGACCCTCCAGCGGGGAAGCCAGGGGTTCACCCTGATCGAGCTTCTTGTTGTCGTCCTCATCATCGGAATTCTCGCTGCCGTTGCCCTGCCGGTGTACATGAGTCTTCAAGGGAATGCCAGAGACAGTGCGGCCAAGTCCGATCTAGCCGGGGCGAAGATCGCGGTCATCGGTTACGAGACAGACAAGCGTGCGTTCCCGACCGCAATCGACGGGGCGACGTTGGGGCGTTATGGCTACACCTCGACCACGGTTGACTGGAGCACATCGCTGGCCCCCGCCACGGGTACGTCATTCTGCCTCGTAGCGACGAGCTCGACCGGCAACAAGTTCTATGCGACCGACGTGCTCGGCGTGGGCGCCCCCAATGCTGCGCCGGCGGGCTGCTAGCGACCACGTCCACGTGCCTCCAACTGGGGGCGCGAAAAGCGATATATCCC